>NZ_JALFIA010000016.1:0-94540 GCF_022776125.1 Hallerella sp.
AAAGTTTTTTCTTTCGTGCATTGCGTTCACTGTATTTTCGTGTTCTGAAACATCTTCCCAAGCAGAGGGGACCCCTTCCTCTTCACAAAAAAGCCTTGTCATCGTTTACGAAAACGACGTTCATTGCAATATGGAAGGCTATGCAAAATTCGCAGGTCTCCGCGATTTGATTGCCGATACAGCCGACGTGGCGACCGTTTCTGTCGGCGATTTTTTGCAAGGCGGAGCCTGGGGAAGCATTTCACACGGAGGCTATGTCGTTCCGGTTGTAAATAAAGTCGGTTATGACGTCATGGCTCTCGGAAACCACGAGCTCGATTACAAATTTCCGCGCTTGATGGAACTTGCCGATTCCCTAACCCCACCCATCATTTGTTCTAACCTTGTCCTCAAAGGGACAACGACGCCCCTGTTCAAACCTTACGTTTTAAAACAAATCGGTTCAAAGAAAATCGCCTTTGTCGGGGCGCTTACGCCCAATGCTTTAGTAACAGAATCTTATGCATTCGAAGATGATTCCTCAAAGGATTCATACGACATTCCGGCAGGCAATGTTTTTCAATTGGTACAAACCGCGGTAAACAATGCGCGCAAAGCGGGTGCCGATTACGTGATTCTGCTTTCACATTTCGGAATTGAGCCACCCTTCACTTCCATGGAATTAATTCAAAATACTTCCGGAATCAATGCTGTCCTCGACGCCCATTCTCATTCCGTTGTCGCCGAAAAATTTGTTCCCAATTTAAATGGCGATAGTATTCTGGTTTCCCAAACAGGTTCCAAATTTCAAAATGTCGGCGTTTTAGAAATTACGCATGACGGAAGATTTCATTCCCGATTGATTCCGCTAGACAGTATCACGACCTCAAGCAAATCCGTTTCTGCGGTCTACGATAGTTTATACGTAATTGCGGTTCAGGATTTACAACAGGTAATTTCCAGCACAAAGTTTGATTTGAACATCAACGGAGATGACGGGAAACGTTTAGTCCGCAAAGGCGAAACGAATTTAGCCGATCTCGTCGCCGACGCCTTTCGGAACGCTTTCGAAGCCCAAATCGGTCTAGTGAACGGAGGAAGCGTTCGCGCCACGATCCCTGCCGGGAGCATCTCTTACCAAAATATTTTAGACGTAATCCCGTTTGCAAATGACATGTGCCTTGTCAAAGCGACCGGAAAACAGATCAAGTCCGCGCTTTCTGAAGGGGCTTCGCATTTGCCCGATGAATTTGGAGGCTTTTTGCAAGTTTCGGGTATGCGCTACGAAATCGTCATCGATTCCATTCCGCACATTGAAAACATTCAAGTCGAAACCGACAGCGGCTACGTAAATATGGCAGATGACAAAATTTATACCGTGGGGATGGCTTCTTACCTAGCATACGCCGGGGCCGAAATCACATCGTTTCGACAAAGTGAAATCGTTATAGACAAAGTGATGACGGATGACGAAGCCGTCATGAAGTATTTAAAATCACTCGGTTCAGAAATTCCGGAGCTTTACCGCAAGCCTCAAGGGAGAATTTTGGTAACGGCAAGCGAAAAGTCCCGCTAAATTTCTACCTTTGTTCGCAATATGAAATTTTCCGAACTTCCCTTAGACGAACGTCTGCAGCGTGCAATCGTTGACGCAAAATACACCACTCCGACACCGATCCAAGAGAAAGCGATTCCTCCGGTTTTGGAACGCAAAGACTTGATGGGCATCGCCCAGACGGGTACCGGAAAGACGGCAGCCTTTGCTCTTCCGATTTTGCAGAACCTGCTCCAAGGCGGAGACTCTAAAGGCCAAAAGCCGATCCGCGTTCTGGTCCTGCTCCCGACGCGAGAGCTCGCCATTCAAGTTTCGGACTGCTTTGAAAAATATCAGAAGTACACCCGTTTAACAAGCGCCTGCATTTTCGGCGGAGTCAGCGATTTACCACAAAAAAGAGCGCTTTCCCGCGGAGTCGATACGTTAATCGCCACGCCGGGCCGCCTTTTGGACCTCATCAATCAACGCGTGGTCAGCTTAAAGAAGCTCGAATATTTTGTTCTCGATGAAGCAGACCGCATGCTCGACATGGGCTTTATTCACGATATCAAAAAGGTCGTGGCACAACTTCCGCAAAAACGCCAGAACCTGTTCTTTAGCGCGACGATGCCGCCCGAAATCATAAAGCTCGCCGCATCGATTTTACGCACGGATCCAGTCCGCGTCGAAATCGCCCCGCAGAGCACGCCGATCGAACGCATTCGCCAGGAGCTTTACCGCATCGACAAACGTCGCAAAGGTGCGCTTCTCAAGGAAATGCTTTTAGAGCATCCGGAAATGAAAAAGGTTCTTGTCTTTTCGCGGACCAAGCACGGCGCAGATAAAATCGTCCGCGTTCTCGAAAAGGCAAAGATTACCTGTGCCGCCATTCACGGCAACAAAAGCCAGAACCGCCGCCAGGAAGCTCTCGGCAACTTTAAAACGGAACAGATCCGCGTTCTCGTCGCCACGGACATTGCAGCCCGCGGTATCGACGTGGACAACGTGACGCACGTTTTCAATTACGATCTTCCCGATGTTCCAGAAACCTTTGTCCATCGCATTGGACGTACAGCCCGCGCTGGCCGCGAAGGCGTCGCCATTTCTTTCTGCGCCCCGGACGAAGAGCAGGACCTGCGCGCTATCGAAAAGTTGACCCGCGTCCAGATTCCGGAAGGCGACCGCGCGATTTTTGAAAAGCTCCCGCCTCCGCAAAAGGAAACTCCCGAAAGCGAAGCCCGCAACGCTCGCTGGCGTACCGGAAAGCTCGGCGGTCGCAAAGCGCGCGAGCAAAAAAAGGAATCGGCGAAAAAGGAACCGAGCAAACCTCAAGCGGCTCAAAAGCAAAACGCCGTTCCAACGCCTAAGACTCACACGGGCAAGCGCCTCGGCAGCCGCGCACGTCGCCGCTTAAGAGAAGAACAGGCAAAAAAACAGCAGTCGCAAAACGGATAAAAGAGGAAAAACCTGTGGCAAAGAAAATTCTCATCATGGTCGCAAGCCCCAAGAACGAACGAAGCGGAACGCTCATTCCGACAAAAGCCTTCGTGGACGGAATGCTCGAAAACGGCGACTATGAATCGGAATATGTTTTTATAGACCGCTTAAACATCAAACCTTGCCGCGGTTGCCTCACCTGCTGGGGCCGCCCAGACGGAAGCTGTTTCATTAAAGACGACGATGTTCCGGAGACCCGTAAAAAGCTCGAAGAAGCCGACGTGGTCATTTGGAGTTTCCCGCTGTTCCTCTTTAGCATTCCGGGACAAATGAAAGTTTTGCTCGACCGTATCGTGGGAATGGTTCACCCTTACATGGGCCAAAAGTTGAGCGGGGAAAATTCTACGCCCGATATGAACAAACCGATGCACGGTCTACAGCACCAGAAGCCCGGTCAAAAAATCATTCTGCTGTCGAGCTGTGCCTGGATGGATATCGACGTTGTGTATGAACCGATCCAGAAGCAGTTCGACATCATTCTCGGCAAGGGTAAGTATTATTTGATAGCCTGCCCGCAGATGCGCGCCTTACACCATCGCGGTGGAGAGCGTCGTTTGAACATGCTCCGCAAACGCTATGCAGCAGGCGGCGCAGAACTTGCAAAAACCGACGCCATTTCCAAGGAAGCGATCGACCTGATGCAGAAGCCGATCTTTGGCGAAGACGCCTACGTTACGCTCGTCACGGAATTCGTCACGCACATGTTCGACCGCGACGACAACTTCTAAAAATTCTAAAGATTATCTTCAATCCACTGAAAACGTTTTTCCATCCACACGGTCATGGAATCGACGGCTTCATCGTGGGAATCGTAGGAATGCCTTAACGCCCAAAGGAAAGCGTTATCAAGAATCGGCCAGCGTTTGAATTCATTCTTCGCCGCCTTTTCGATTTGCTTTTTGTACAGCGGAATACTGTCGATCAGAGCATGGAAAGTTTCCCGGTGATCTTCCCAGTATTCCTTCGCCCTTTTCGACATCCGGTAATCCATTAGAATAAAGCGGTTCCAGCGGTAATTGCGAATGAACCAATTTTCGGGCATGCTGTACTGTTTACGGGACTCATTTCCAAAGCCCAGGTCAAAGTCCCAAAGCGGTCCAAAGTGGATTTGACCGCCGCGGGTCCAGTAAAAGAAGACGCTTCGGGTGAACTTGCCGTCTTCGTTTTTCGCAAATTCCTGAATCCAATAGTACACGAGAAAATCGTGTATGTTCAACCAATTCTCAATGGAATCTTCACCCCAAAAATCTTGCCGGTGCAGATAGGTTTCAAAGCTGTCCAGGTGCGCCTTTGCCACTTGGATATTTTCTTCGGAAACGCGCTTCGGTTCCTGAATGTGAATCAGGTTCCCGTCCAATGTTTCAAAGAATGGGTCATCGACTTTTTTGGAGTCTTCTTTTTCAAATAAAAAGTTCGAATCGTTTTGGGCAAGGTTAATGCGCTTCTTCGAAAACTTGATCGTTTCCGAAAGCATAAAGACACCTTTGTATTCGCGGTTCAGGTAAACTTCCACGAACTGCATTCTTGGAGTGAAAGGCGCTCCGAGCCAATTCGCAAGGCGCGTCATCATATAGTCGCGGATTAAAGTCTTATCGCCGTATTTCGAAAGGAGTGCCCAGTCGCGGTTCTTGGGCATTCCGAGAAGCGATGTCTTTTCGGTGAATTCGAGTTTGAGTCCGTATTTGGGAGTGTGATAGGTCGAGTTTCCGCGCCCGCGTACGGTGAGCTCCAAAATTTCACTCTCTGGAGAATCCTTGCCGTAAATCTGCAAACGGGCAGGAACCAAGGTTTCGCGATTTCGGATGTCTTTGAAATTTTCCGTTTCAATCACCACGCGCGGAATGTCTGCGTAGGGATATTCCGAATCGTCCAACGGCAAATATGAAACGTCATCCATTGACGATTCTGTATTTTCCCAAAGGCAACCCGAACAAAAAATCGCACAGGCCGCAAGCATAATCCACGGAAATATTCGCATAGCTTCAAACTCGTTTAGAATATAACCGAAAAGCCCCCCAAAATCAAGATTTTACGGATTAACGGAGCGCTTCTTCTTTTTGCGTCGCAAAATATAATGGGTCAGGTAATTGTAAAAGGCTTCCGTTTTAGAATCGCCCTGCTGATTGCGGCGAAGCGACACAACGATATCGCGCTTGAATTCCGTATCGGTCACTTCCAAAAGGCGCACCTTTTTATGGTCCATTTTCCCCCAGGAAAGTTCTGGCCAAAATCCGACGCCGATGCCTGCCGCCACAGCTTCCTTTACCGCGAGTGCGTTGTCACTTTCAAAGGTGACGTTCGCATTAAAGCCGACACGTTCACAGAGTTCGTTACAGATTTTACGGTACTGCTTAGAGCCGTAAAGACGAATAAACTTTTCATCTCGCAAGTCAAAAAGCGAAATGGAATTCATCTTTTTGTAACGGGCAATGTTCGGGACTGCGAGGAAAATCTTTTCAGAATGAACAAAGGTTTCATCGCTATTCGTGTGATCGAGTTCAGGGCGGTAATTCGCATACGTGCGAACGCAAATATCAAAGACATTCGTTTCTTCGTTCTGGATCAAGTCCACGTCGATGTCGGAATGCTCTTTTTTATAGTCGATAACAGCGCTTGTAATCAAAGTGGATGCGGCAAGAACGTTCAATTTAATATTGTTGTTCTGCTTTTGAATCATCTCTTTCAGCTGGGACGGAAGCAGCATCATGTTTTCATACAGCGGCAAGAGCTTTTCGTAAAAGAACCGGCCCGCTTCGGTGAGCTTAATATTTCGACCGACCGTTTTGAACAGCGGAACGCCCAATTCACTTTCGAGCTTGTGAATCGCCTGGGTCAAAGCGGGCTGCACCACATAAAGGTTTTTTGCGCTTTGCGTCACATGCTCCGTTCGGGCGACTTCCAAAAAATATTTCAGCTGTGTCAATTCCATTTCGGTCAAATATAAGCAAAAAGGGTGTTGTTCCTAGATTTTTTCCTATAAGATAGTTTGATTATTAGATAATTGTCAATTATAAAATCATCTTTAATTAATAATAATTATTGATAAATTGATACAAACAAATTATTAGTCAAAAGTGATGAATGACTCTACATTTGAACCGTAAAAAAACCTCAATCAGGAGTCATTATGTCGATCAAGTTCTTCGCCGCTCTTGCTACAGCAGCCCTCGCTCTCACCGCTTGCCAAAAGGCGAATACCTGCAGCTACAACGCAGATTCAAACGAGCTCGTCTGCGTCGAAAAAACTTACAAGACCGTTAAAACCGGCGGCCGCATTTGGATGGCCGAAAACCTCGCCCGTCTGGATCTCACCGGCACAAGTCACTGCTACGGCGATTCCGCAAAGAACTGCGAAATCTACGGCAGCCTTTACCCGTTTGAAACCGCCACAAAGATTTGCCCAAACGGTTGGACGCTTCCGACCCAGGCGGACTTTGGAAAGGCAGACATAAAGGCTCTGAATGTGGTGAAGGCTGGCTTCCGCTATTACGACGGGAAGTCCGCTGACCTCGGCACAAGCGCCAGTTTCTGGACCGCAGACGCCTTTGACGATTCCCGTGCCGTTCTCGTTCGCGTCACCGACACGACCGTGTTCGAACACTTCAACAAGAGCATTTCCGCTTCGATCCGCTGCATCAAAAAGTAGATTCCTTTTAGATAGATACCAGAAGCATTCCCTTTAACCCAGAAATACTTATGCAATGGTTCATTGATTTATTTACAGGATCTTCGGTCGCACAGCAGGTGGTCGTCCTTTCCTTTACGGCGGCCATCGGTCTCATGATCGGACGCATTAAGGTCAAGGGTGTAAGCCTCGGCGGTGCCGGAGCTCTCTTCGTTGGCATTCTCTTTGGGCATTTTGGCCTTCGCATGGATCCGAACGTTCTGCACTTTATGCAGGAATTCGGTTTGATTTTGTTCGTGTACACAATCGGTATGCAAGTGGGTCCGGGCTTTATCGACTCGATTCGCCGTCATGGTCTTGTACTGAACATTCTCGCAGTGAGCATTGTGCTGATGGGCGTTTTGATTACGGTCGGTATTTACTTCTTTACCGATATGAGCCAGAACGTTCCGGTGCTGATCGGTATGCTCTGCGGCGCCGTGACAAACACGCCTTCCCTGGGCGCCGCCAACTCAGCTCTTGCGGCGGCAGGTGCGGACACGTCTCTTACCGGTATCGGTTATGCGGTCGCTTACCCGTTCGGTGTAATCGGCATTATTCTGGTGATGCTTCTTGTGCGTCTCATTTTTAGAAAGAAGCCAGAGGCCGCTGCAGAGGAATACACGGCAGAGCTCGGCAAGACCCGTCAGGACATTGTCTCATGCAGTCTCGCTCTCGAAAACAAGAACCTTTTTAACGCGCGCATCAAGGACATTCCGGGCATTCGAACGAGCGGTATTGTGATTACCCGCTTGCAGCGCGGTGATGACGTCTCAATGCCGGACGGAAAGGTCGTTTTGCAGGAAGGCGACAAACTTCACATCGTCGGATTCCCGAAAGATGTCGAGCTGATGGAAAAGCTGATCGGTTCGCGCCTTGAAAAGTCCATTACACAGCTCCATTCGAAGATTGAAACCCGCAGCATTCTTGTGACGAACAAAAAGGTTCTTGGCAAAACTCTCGGAACGCTCGCCCTGGAACATTACGGAGTGACCGCAAGCCGTGTCGTCCGCGGAGAATTCAAGTTCACCGGACGTCTCGATTTGCGTCTGAAATTTGCGGATAAGGTTCTTGTCGTCGGCCCGAGCGAAGGCATTGACGCCGTAGCCAAGATACTCGGCGATTCCCTCAAGGCTTTGGACCATCCTGAGATCATTCCGGCCTTTATCGGCATTTTCCTCGGCATTATTCTCGGATCGATTCCTATTGCGATTCCTGGCATGCCGACACCGCTCAAGCTCGGTCTTGCTGGTGGCCCGCTGATTGTTGCAATTCTGCTTTCTCGCAAGCGCAAGCTTGGCCCGCTAAACTTCTTTATGGCGGCAAGTGCAAACTTGATGCTCCGCGAACTAGGCATTACGTTGTTCCTTACGTGCGTTGGCTTGAATGCGGGTATTAAGTTCTTTGATGTTCTTTTGAACGGTGATGGTTTCTACTATATGGGACTCGCCGCCTTGATTACCTTCATTCCGCTGATGATCGCAGGCATTGTCGGAACACTCGTCTTCAAGGTCAATTATTTGAGCCTCTGCGGTATGATCGCCGGTTCCATGACCGACCCTCCTGCCCTCGCCTTTGCCAACAGCATGACGAACAGCGAAGCGACAAATGTGGGATACGCCTCCGTTTACCCTCTGACGATGCTCTTACGAATCTTAAGCGGACAAGTTCTAGCGATACTCCTTCTCGCTTAAGTCTAGCGCGTCATGGCGAGCGAAGCTGTACGAAACTAGCCACTTCCGTGACTTAGTTGAGTTATTCTCTTCGAGGAGTAGCGATCTAAATTTCAAGACCCACGGGGCAGTGGTCACTGCCGAAAACGTCATCGTAGATATACGACTCTTTCACCTTCGGAAAAAGACTTTCCGACACGACGAAATAGTCCAAGCGCCATCCGACGTTGTTGTCACGGGCGTGTCCAATGTAACTCCACCAGCTGTAACGCACCGTATCCGGATGCAATTTGCGGAACGTATCGACGAAACCGCTCGCGAGGAGGTCGGTGAATTTCGCGCGTTCTTCATCGGTAAAGCCTGCGTGTCCGCGGTTCGAACGGGCGTTGTAAATATCGATTTCGTTGTGTGCCACGTTCAGGTCGCCGCAAAGAATCACAGGTTTCTTTTCTTCGAGTTTTTTCAGGTACGCCTTGAACGTATCTTCAAAGTGCATGCGGGACTCTAAGCGGGAAAGATCCCGTTTTACATTCGGCACATAGGTCGTGACGAGGTAAAAATCTTTGAATTCTGCGGTAATGCTTCGACCTTCATCGTCATACTCGGATTCGCCGTAACCATACTGGATGCTCTGCGGTTCCGTTTTGCTGTAGATCATTGTTCCCGAATAGCCCTTGCGCTTGGCCGGGTAAAGGTATTCCTTGTAACCTTCCGGGTGAAAATCGATTTGGTTCATTTCCGCTTTGACTTCTTGCATACAAAAGACGTCCGCATCGATCTTTGCGAGAAAATCCGGAAGACCTTTTTTGATGCAGGCGCGAATTCCTGCGACATTCCAAGAGACAAGTCTCATGTGCGAACTCCTTTTTAACAATTCTAGTGGAAAATTAATAAAGAAAGTCCCCATTTCCGAAGAAATGAGGACAGCGTATGGAGTTCAACGAAGAATCTTTTACTTCACCTGATTCCAGAAGCGAATGTTGCCCGTGTAAACGCCGCGCAAATCCGCAAGAGAAATGTTCGAAAGCCGATTCTGGTTGTTCACCACTACAGCAATACCATCGCGAGCAATCGTCAAACCGGTGAGCACTTCCTTTTCGCTCGCCTTCAAATCGCGACTTGCCATGCCGATGTCGCAAGTACCTTCTTTTGCGGCAAGCATACCCGAAGAGGAATCGTTTGTTTGAATTTCAATTTCCACATCCGGATTCAAAGCCATATAGGCTTCTTTCAGTTTTTCCATCACCGGGGAAACACTCGAAGAGCCTGCGATAATGATCTTGCCCTTCATCTTCTTGCTTTCAAAGCGTGCTCCATCGGAAACACCGACATAGCCCTTTGCTTCAATGATACCCTGGCCATCTGCGCTCATGATGAACTCGATGAAGTTCTTCACAAGAGCGTTGCCTTCACCCTTTGTTGCAATGTTGAACGGTCTCGAAATCGGATATTTTGCGGCCTTCACATTTTCCTTAGACGGTTCCACGCCATCGACCGAGAGTGCCTTGATCGTATTATTCCAAGAACCGAGCGAAATGTAACCGATTGCATATTCGTTTCCGGCGACCGTGCTCATCACACCCTGGGTCCCGTCAATCGTCAACGCTTCCTTCGTCGTGATATCCTTTTTCTTTCCGTTTTCCTTGACAATCGTTCCGACGAGTTCCGTAAATGCATCGCGCGTGCCCGAACCCGCTTCACGGGTAATCACAGAAATCGCAGCGGATTTTTCGCTCGCTTCCATTTGAGTTTTAGGCTTCGATTCGTTGCAAGCGACAATCAGAACCAATGCCATCAAGGCAAAAGAGCAAGCAACTAAAGTGGATTTATTCATTCTTATTTCTCCTTCATTAGGTTGTTGAATGACGAGCATAAAGTAGACTTGTCTTGTAAAGTCCCCACGATTAAGGCCGTAAATTCCTTGTAAAGTTCTACAGCATACTTTCGCCAGTTTCCAGACTTTTCAAAGACTTTACTTTCCGTCCCCTTTTGATTTTACAATGGCAACTTAACTTGAGAGCGTCATTCAAACAGGGACAATCCCAAAGGAGTTTATAATGACATTGAAGAAACACTGTTTGTTCGCCGCTCTTGCCACCTTCGGCATTGCAGCTGCCGCAGAAGAAAAGGTTGCAGACAACTTTGAGTTGACCGGCAATATTCAGACACAAGCAGCGAAGGCTTTTTACGATAACGACCAGGACAACACCTTGGACGGTTTCTGGTTCCGCGCAAACATCGGCGGAAGCTACAGTTCTGACAACTTCGACGCAAAAGTGACCATTCGCATGTATGCCCCGAATTTTAACGGCGGCTCCGACAAGTATCAAGCAGATACATATTACGGAAATTACAAGTGGAACGATCTCGGTTTGAATGTGAAGCTCGGTCACTGGAAAACAGATACGGAAGGCGCTGGCAACTTCGGTGCTTACCTCGACAAGAACCTTTCGAAGCGCGGATTCCTTGCCCGCGATTACTCTCATGACGCTTTTGAAGTCGGCTGGAAAAAGGCTTCGAATCAGCTGAATGTGATGATTGGAACCGAAGACGGAAATTTCAACAAGGGTTACCTCCGTGTGAACGATGATCTGAAACTCGGAGACGCTCTGAAGATCGGCCTTGGCTACCGTGTAAACGTTCTGGACCTGGTTCAGTACGACGCAGTCCTCACGCATGCGGTCGATTTTCGCGCCAAGTTCAACATCGCAGAAAAGCTCGCTGTTTACGGTGAAGCAGCTGCCATCATAACCGGCGAAAACGATGACGTGAACGAAGCCACGATCGAAGCGGGCTCTGCCGCAAAGCCTCTTTACGCCCAGGATTCCAAATACTTCCCGGTTTACGCGGGTATTGAATTCCCGACCGCAGGTATATTGGACAAGGCGTTTGTCGAAGTGGAATACGTCACCGACCGCGATGAATTGAATGCAGACGCAGATGAACTCGGCTGGGCCGTGGGTCTTGTGAAAAAGGTCGGTAGCCGTAGCAAAGTGCAGGCAACGGTCTACAGCGAAAACAAAATCTCTGACGTCGGATTGAGCGTTCGCCTCACCACGACCATTCGCTAAGGATTTCAGCTTCATCCACTCCAAAAAAGGCCTTCCGATTTTCGGAGGGTCTTTTAAAGAAAAACTTATGAAGTTTCAATTTAACACATCATTCAAAGAGAAAATCGCCTCGCATATCTTTTTAGTTTCGGCTCTCGCGAGTATTCTCTTTGTGGCGCTGATTTGCGTTTTCCTGTTTGCAAACGGTATTCCGGCGATTCTTAAAATCGGCATTTCGGATTTTTTGTTCGGCAAGGAATGGGCGCCTACAGACGAACCTGCCGTTTACGGAATTTTCCCGATGATTCTCGGCAGTGTTTATGTAACTCTAGGAGCGCTTGCGATTGGTGCTTCGATAGGACTTTTGTCTGCGATTTTCCTTGCGCGATTCTGTTCCGACAGAATGCATAAGCTTTTGAAACCCGCCGTGGAACTTCTTGCGGGAATTCCGTCGGTGATCTACGGTTTTTTTGGACTTGTCGTCATCGTTCCGTTCGTGCGTCAAAATTTTGGTGGCAGCGGTGCGAGCATTTTGACCGCATCGATCCTTCTCGGCATCATGATTTTACCGACCATCATTTCTGTTTCCGAGGCGGCGCTTCGAGCGGTTCCCAACAGTTATTACGAAGGTTCGCTCGCCCTGGGGGCGACTCATGAAAGGAGCGTCTTCTTTACGGTTCTCCCGGCAGCGACTTCGGGAATTGTCGCCGGGTTCATTCTTGGATTCGGACGTGCAATCGGTGAAACGATGGCGGTGATCCTTGTCGCCGGTAACCAAGCGCGCATGCCGAACGGAATCCTGGGCGGTATCCGAACCTTGACGGCAAACATCGTCCTAGAAATGGGCTATGCAGCGGATTTGCATCGAGAAGCCTTGATTGCAACGGGTGTCGTCCTGTTCACCTTCATCCTGATCATCAACCTGATGTTTTCCATTCTGAAAAAGAGAGTTATCCAATGATCAGTTATTACAAACGTTCACCCCTTTCCCTAGCTCTGAGAATCCTTGTGACTCTCTCCATTGCGATCACAATTTTCGCATTGGGATTTTTGGTGATTTACATCCTTGTGAAGGGAATTCCCTTTCTCAAGCCGTCACTGTTTTCGCTCACCTACAATTCGGAAAACGTTTCGTTCTTGCCTTCCATTCTGAACACGGTGATCATTATCCTCGGATCGATTCTGATCGCAGGGCCTCTCGGCATCTGCGCCGCCATCTATACGGTGGAATATGCGAGCCGCGGAAATAAGATCGTCGGCATTGTAAGGCTCACCACGGAAACGCTTTCAGGCATTCCCTCGATCATCTACGGTCTATTCGGCATGCTCTTCTTTGTGACCGCCCTGCATCTGGGATATTCCCTCGTCTCCGGTATTCTGACGATTTCCATCATGATCCTTCCCCTGGTGATGCGTACAACGGAAGAAGCTCTGCGTTCCGTCCCGGACAGCTACCGCGAAGGTTCCTATGGACTTGGCGCAGGAAAGCTCCGAACCGTTCTCGCGGTGATTTTGCCCGCCGCCATTCCGGGCATCCTTGCGGGCGTCATTTTGGCGGTAGGTCGCGTCGTCGGTGAAACCGCAGCCTTGATCTACACGGCGGGAACGGTCGCCGATTTTCCGAAGGGAATCTTCTCTTCGGGCAGAACGCTTTCCGTCCACATGTACGAACTTTCTCACGAAGGTCTTCACACCGGCGAAGCTTACGCCACATCGGTCATCTTGATCGTAGTCGTCCTTCTCATCAACTGGGCATCTAACAAATTCGCCAAAAAGCTTGGAAAAAACTCATGACACAAAAAGAAAAAATCAACATTCAGGGCATGGACCTTTACTATGGAAACTTTCATGCACTTAAAAATGTCAGCCTGAACATTCAGCAGAATGAAATCATGGCATTCATCGGGCCTTCCGGCTGCGGAAAAAGCACGTTGCTCAAATCCTTGAATCGCATGAACGATCTCGTGGAAGGTTGCAAAATCACGGGCGACATCCGCTTGGACGGCGAAGACATTTACGGCAAAATGGATCCGAACATTCTCCGCAAAAGAGTGGGCATGGTCTTTCAAAAGCCGAATCCATTTCCTATGAGTATCTACGACAACCTCGCCTACGGTCCGCGAACCCACGGCATTCACAAAAAAGAAAAGCTCGATGAAATCGTCGAGAACTCGCTCAAAAGTTCGGGCGTTTGGGATGAACTCAAGGACCGCTTAAAAAAGAATGCCCTCGGGCTCTCTGGCGGACAGCAGCAAAGACTTTGCATCGCCCGCGCCCTCGCCGTCTCTCCCGAAGTCTTGCTGATGGACGAACCCACAAGCGCTCTTGACCCGATTTCGACTTCTAAAATCGAAGACCTGGTTCTTGAACTCAAAAAGGATTACACAATCGTCATGGTCACGCACAATATGCAACAGGCGACGCGAGTGTCCGACAGGACCGCCTTTTTCCTCCTGGGGGAAATCATCGAAGTCAATCAAACAGAAACCCTCTTCTCGCTGCCCAAGGACAAGCGTACCGAAGATTACATCACCGGGAGATTTGGATAATGAGAAACCGTTTTGATTCCCAACTCGAAATTTTAAGCAACACAATCGAAGAAATGGGTTCCCTTGTCGAAGATTCTTTAAGGGCCGCCATTGAAACCCTTTCTTCTTTGGACCGCGCCACAGCTAAGCACATTGTCGCGGCCGACAAGGAAATCGACCAAAAACAAAAAGAAATCGAAGGGCTCTGTCTGCGCCTCCTTTTAAGCCAACAGCCTGTAGCTCGTGACCTTCGATTGATTTCCGCCTCCCTCAAAATGGTCGGAGACTTAGAACGCATTGGCGACCAGGCCGCAGATATCGCAGAAATCGTCGCCTACACGGACCCAAGCGATGCACCAATCCAGCTCGAAGCGATTCCCGCCATGGGCAAGGCAACCCTGCTAATGCTCGGCCAAAGCGTGAGCGCCTTTACCGATAGGGACTTGCACTTGGCTCGTCACGTCATCGACAGCGACGATACCGTAGACGCCTGTTTTGCCTCTGCCAAAAGAGAGCTCGTTCAAATCGTTAAGAATAACGAAAGCCGTGCCGAGAGCGCCATCAACTCCATTATGGTTGCCAAATACTTGGAACGTATTGGTGACCACGCGATGAACGTTGCGCAATGGGCAATCTTTGCCGAAACAGGAACGCATCACGGTGTAAGCTTGATCAACGGCGCAACGGAAATAGACGACAAATAATCCCTATCCATCCAAGCAAAAGTCCGGCAGGCGAAACGCCTAGCCGGATTTATAACCTATTAAACAAAAAGCCCTTGCGCTTGGCCGGGTAAAGATATTCCTTATAACCTTCCGGATGAAAATCGATCTGGTTCATTTCCGCCTTGACTTCTTGCATACAAAAGACGTCCGCATCGATCTTTGCGAGAAAATCCGGAAGACCTTTTTTGATGCAGGCGCGAATTCCTGCGACATTCCAAGAGACAAGTCTCATGTAAAAATCCTTTCTTTGATAAACCTTGAAAACTAATCTTTGATACAGCGGACCGAAAAGCCCAACTGCTTATTGACCGAACTCGATCCCGTCGCAGAATGACTGTTATAAAAGAAATACCATGGGAACGCTTTACTTTTGTCATTCGTTTCTGTTGAACTCCAAAAAGCCGCAACTTCTCCCATTTTCACTACGCCGCCGTCGTTAAAATATCCCGCAGGCACAATCGAAAATCCATATTGATCATTGCCGTTTCCGCTCGATTCCCAACCGGTTAAAGATTTTAAATACTTCCCAGCCGAATCGAACGAACCTACAGCTATCGCCAATGTTTTCCATTCATCAAAAGTTGGCAAGTGCCATTCCGCAGGGCATACGGTATCTGCAGCAGCCCAATTGTAATACTTTCCGAATTCCAAATGGCCAGTCGCAGAATCCGACGCGTCCGTTGCATAGTTCAAATTTTCTGCGAACCAGATTTGATTGCCTATATTGACCGTCTTGTAAATTTGTCCGTCACGCTGGTCCGTGTATTCCCCGTAATGAATTTTTGGATTCAGATTCAACCAGGACGCCTTCACGCTGCTTGAACTTGATTCAAGCAAAAAAATCTCCGACGACGATGAAGACGCCTCTACCGACGATGACAAGGATTCCGTCGAGGAGGAACTTTCCAAAAATTCCTGCGAAGAAGATTCTATAACGGCTTCGCACGAAGACATCCCTTCACTAGAAGACGACATTGCAGAGCTCGATAACAGTTCCACATGACTGCTCGATGAATAAAAAAAGACTTTCTTTTCCGAAGAAGAAGATCGGGCATCGCTCGAAAATTCTTTTTCGTCTGAACTCGATACACTGCTGCTAAACGCCGACGAAGACTCTTCTTTTAACGGATTTGATGCCGTATCATCACACGCGACGAAGAAAAGAAGCATTATGCAAAACAAATTCAAAAATTTCATTTGTTAAATGTAGAATTTTCACCTATCGAGTCTCAATTATTTTTCTACCCTCTTACAAAAAAGCTATGTTTCAAAAGTAAATATTTTAGGAGAACGCCATGAGCGAAGAAATTCCGTACAAGATTTATCTTTCCGAAAAAGAAATTCCGACCAACTGGTACAACATCCGTGCCGACATGAAGAACAAGCCAGCCCCTCTGCTGAACCCGGGCACTCTTCAGCCTCTCACGTTTGAAGAACTCACCCCGATCTTCTGCGAAGAGCTCGTCAAGCAGGAACTTGACAACGATACTCCGTGGATTCCTATTCCGGAAGAAGTCCGCAACTTCTACAAAATGTATCGCCCGTCGCCGCTTGTTCGCGCCTACTGTCTCGAAAAGGCTCTCGGCACCCCGGCAAAAATCTATTACAAGTTCGAAGGTAACAATACAAGCGGAAGCCATAAGCTGAACTCCGCCATTGCCCAGGCCTATTACGCAAAGAAACAAGGCTTGAAGGGTGTCACGACCGAAACGGGTGCTGGCCAGTGGGGCACTGCCCTTTCGATGGCTTGTGCCTACTTTGGACTGGACTGCAAAGTTTACATGGTGAAGGTTTCTTATGAACAGAAGCCATTCCGCCGCGAAGTGATGCGCACCTATGGCGCAAGCGTTACCCCGTCTCCGTCCATGACCACGGAAATCGGTCGCAAGATCAACGCCGAATACCCGGGCACCTCCGGAAGCCTCGGTTGCGCCATTTCCGAAGCTGTGGAAGCGGCTCTGAATCTGGATGGCTACCGTTATGAACTCGGTTCCGTTCTGAACCAGGTCCTTTTGCACCAGACAATCATCGGTCTCGAAACCAAGGCCGCCCTCGACAAGTACAACATCGTTCCGGATACAATCATCGGCTGCGCTGGCGGTGGTTCTAACCTCGGCGGCCTCGTTTCTCCGTTCCTCGGCGAAAAGATGCGCGGCGAAAAGGACTACCAGATTATCGCAGTCGAACCGGCATCCTGCCCGAGCTTGACCCGTGGCGTATTTGCTTACGACTTCTGCGATACCGGTCACGTTTGCCCGCTCGCCAAGATGTACACGCTCGGTTCTGAATTCATACCGTCTGCAAACCACGCAGGTGGTCTTCGCTACCACGGTATGACCCCAATTCTTTCCCAGGCTTTCCACGATGGCTTTATGGAAGCCCGTTCCGTGGAACAAACCCAGGTGTTCGAAGCCGCTACGCAGTTCGCTCGCGTGGAAGGCATTCTCCCGGCACCGGAATCGAGCCACGCTATTCGTGTTGCGATTGACGAAGCTCTCAAGTGCAAGGAAACCGGCGAAGCAAAGACGATTGTCTTTGGCCTCACGGGTACCGGCTACTTCGATCTCAAGGCTTACGCAGCATACAACGATGGCAACATGAACGACTACATCCCGACGGATGAAGATCTTCAGGCAAGCATCAACAAAATCCCGCACTTCCCGGGCAACTTGGCTTAATCCGTCCGCGGTGTCATAACGAGCCGAAGACGTGATTATCACAACGACATATTGAAAAAGGCGACGCTCTGCGCCGCCTTTTTTTACACCTTCAGACCTTTTAACGATAGCTGACGTTACACTTCAAACCGACCATGTTGCCGGTCCATTCGCTATAGTCGTCTTCCGTCGCCGCGTGCTGGTAGTAAAGTTCCACGCCGATACCGCCACGAGAACCGATGGTCCAATCCTTACCCGCCGAAATACGGAAAGAGAATCCGAAGTCATCGGTAAAGACTGCATTTTCATAATTAAAACGACCTGCACCGATCGAGCCTCCGACAAAAATATCCATCGGGAACCAATAAGAAGCGCCACCGCCCACATACAGGAACGAGATATTTTCATCGGTCATCGTCGCATCGGTCGAAACCGCGCCAATACCATAAACAGCCAAGTTCGGGATAATCGAGTAGCCGAGCTTCAAATCAAACGCAAAGCCTTGCAAACCCTTGGATTCCACACCGGCATCGTCTATGCCAAGCGTTTCCAAAAAATTCGTAGCCGTATTCGAACCTTCCGTGCTACCGAACTGCAAACCGGCGCCGCCACTTGCATAAATGCCCGTGCGACCTTCACCAGCAAAAGCAAGAGATGCGCTCAAAAGCAATCCCGCAACCAAACCAATCATTTTCATAAGTTTATATTCCCTCTCATTTAAAACGAGGGCGTCATTGCCCCCGCCGGCGCAATAAACTAGAAAAGGATTTTTCAATGGGTGAACGTCAATTCAGAAAGACGCGACCGAAAAGCGTTAATTCTCGACGCATTATCTTCTCTTTTGGGGTAAGTGAAGTTGCTGAGCAGCACCACGGCCTTCTTTTTTTGCGCATCCGCGACAATGCTTGAACCTGTAAAGCCCGTTTTGCCGAACATGTGCGAGTTGTGGACGCTTCCCATGAACTTTTCTGCATCGAGTTCCCAACCGAGAGCTGTACATTCCCCTTGCACTCGGCCATCTAAAGCGTTCGAAGAAACAAGGCTTAAAACGCCCGCAGGCATCACGCGCTTGCCTTCGAATTCCCCATCGTTCAAGATCATCGTCACGAATTTCAAAAGGTCCGGCACCGTGGAGAACATTCCCGCACTGCCGACCGGAAAGAACTTGCGCAAAACAAAGGCGCTTTCGTCGTGAATTTCGCCCTGGATTATTCGTCCACGCCAGTTATCTTCTTCGGTCGCCACGACTTCTTCTTTCTGCACACGGGTCAGCGGATCCCAGCCGGAACGCGTCATGCCAAGCGGCTTAAAAAATTCTTCTTCGCCCTGAGCCTGCAAACTTTTACCGCCCGAAATTCGCATTAGAACAAGCCCAAGCAAAATGCTCGCCGGATTGCCGTAATTGAAAACAGTTCCCGGTTGTTGTTTAAAGCGATACTGAAAAAGTGAATCCAATATCTGCTCCGGCGGAAGGCGCTTTAAGGAACTCATCGGTACTCGATAGTCGAGGCTGTGCGTCAGCAAATGACGCACTAGAATTTCGTTCCTGTAATTTGTACGCAATTCAGGAAGGAACTCGATGACTTTCGCATCTAAATCCAATTCTCCGTTTAAAACGCGTTTTAATGCAAGCGTCGATGTCGGGCAAACTTTTGTGACCGAAGCAATATCAAATACAGAATCTTCCGGTGTGCCATAGGCACGAATCTCCATGCCTTCTTCCGATGTGAATCCGACAACCGCTTTAGAGAACACTCCACTTGCAATTGCACTTTCAAACAGGGTATTTAAGGATTTTTCAAATGCTTCGTTCATATAAATAAGATAGATTTTCAGCTAAGGGAAAAAATGGGAGAAACCAAATGGAAGAACAGATTGACGTTTTAGACAGCACCGGACAAAAGACCGGAGAAATTTGCCCGCGTAGCGAAGTCCACAAGCGAGGCCTTTGGCATCGCACGGTTCACATTTGGCTAATCGATAAAGCGGGCAAGATTCTGTTCCAGCTTCGCGCCCACGACAAAGAAAACAATCCGGGGCTTTACGATACCAGTTGTGCAGGACATATTTCCGCCGGAGATTCGAGCATCGACTCCGCCATCCGAGAAATTCGCGAAGAACTTGGGCTCAAAAAAAAGCCCGAAGATCTCACGTTTATTTTTGAAGCCGTCCACACAAGCGTTCTGAACGGCGGTTCTTACATCGACAACGAATATTACGACACGTACAAAGCGTTCATTTCCGAAGAAGAAAAATCACAACTCGTACCGCAACCGCATGAAGTCGATGACTTCAAATTTTTCTCGGTGAAAGAGCTTCAAGAAGCGTTAGAAAAAACGCCGCAGAACTTTGTCTGTCATCCAAAAGATTTCGACTACCTGCTGCATTAAACCATCTTGCTTACAGTCGCCACGGCCTCTGAAGCGATGCCTTCTCCGCGACCGGTAAATCCTAGCTTTTCGCTTGTGCTCGCCTTCACGCCGATGCATTCTACAGGAATCTGCAATACGCGGGCAATGTTCGCCTTCATTTCTTCGCGATGCGGATTTACCTTCGGGCGTTCGCAAATCACGACGCTGTCGAGGCTTTCAATTTTGCAGCCCGCCTTCACCACTTCTTCACGGACGCGTCCGAGAAGAACCAAACTGTCGGCGTCCTTAAAAGCGGGATCGGTATCCGGGAAGTACGTGCCGATGTCCCCAAGGCCTGCGGCTCCAAGCAAGGCATCGCTAATCGCATGGAGCAAAACGTCCGCGTCGCTGTGGCCAAGGAGTCCCTTTTCATAAGGGATATCCACGCCGCCGATAATGCACCTGCGACCTTCCACGAGTTTATGAACATCAAATCCGATACCGGTGCGGAAAATTTTTTCCATTTTAAATCCTTTATTTTTGACTTTTTAAGCCAATATAAAATATTCGCCCAAACAAAAAGCGCTTCCAAAGAGCCATCGTGAGCCCCAAAGGGTCGAAGCAATCCAATCACTTCAGCAGGAATTGCGCTCCATTTTCAAGTTTTAGAATCACCGGATGCGCTGGCGTGTTCACCACTCCCCCGCTTTTCAATTTTCCCGATTTCAAAACCTTGCCGTTCAAATCAAAAAGCTGGAAAGACGTTTCGGAAGCAAGACCGACAACAGCGAATTTACCGGGCACGAGCTTATGCACTTGTGGCGTAGTTAAAGCGACGGCATTAGTGCGAGGAACCGAAACCGATTCCATCAACTCAATGACATTACTTGGCAAAGTCAATTTCCAATCAGGAAGCCCGATTTCCATCGGATTCTTCCTTTCTTCGCCAGGGACTACAAAGCTTGCTTTCATTTCAAGCCCTGTGGCATTGTAATAATCCCCGTCTTCCCAATCCGCAGTGGTATCCCCGTCAAGCATGAAATCAAAAACAATATGTCGGATAATCGAATCCGCCTGAGCCCAGGGCATCTTTAAAAAGCCGCATTCATGGTACATCTTGAATTCGTCGATAATGATACTCGTCATCGGGTACTTTTTCTTGTCTCCAACCCGCCAGAACTGCCAGCCAGGATAATACTCAGCATCGGTCCAACCCTCAACTGCCACATGAGCCACAGCGACCGAAGAATCAATTCGTGACAAATTTAACCAAACTCCACCTATCAAAGGTTCAAATCGCTCATAGCAAATAGTCTCCCAATCGGGGTCATAAGCCAGCACATTCTCTGTTTTAGCCCAATCCGGCAGCGAGTCATAGTCTCCATCTTCAAATCGCGGGTAATGCTCCGAGAAGGTGATGGCGTTGAAGGTAAACGTGGTATCCGTTTTCGCAAGGACAGCTGAAAACAGTCCTAACAAAGCGATCGCTACAAACTTCATTTTCCCTCCATGCTAAAATGCATACCTCACCGACCGTAACAAAATTATAAGTTGCTTTTTATAATATAGCACATTTACCAGGGAAGACTCTAGGAAAAAAGGAACCCGCCGGCATAGCCAGCGGGTTTGAAACCTTTCAAGTGGATTGCTTGTCCCCATTGGGGATAACAAGACTACTGCAACAAGTTGCAGAGTCTTGTAAAACCTTCCCCTCGCAATGACAGTGTCTTAGAATGTCTTCACCTGAAAAAGGATCGGCATCAAAGCAAGGCACACGAGTGCAATCGACGTCACCGTCACGCCCAAGCGGAGCAAGAAGTACGTCGAAGAGCTCAAAGCGCTTTCATTCTTAGCGTCATCCGTCTTTTCTGCCGGAGCAAAGATCGAAATCGCCACGCGCAAGTAATAATAAATGGCAACGATCGAGAACACAAAGCCGAATGCCGCAAGTGCGACAAAGCCCGAGCTCACCACGCCAGAGAACAAGACGAACTTGGCGAGGAATCCAGAAAGCGGCGGAAGGCCAGCAAGGCTTGCGAGGCAAACCACAGCCGCGATGCCTTCGAGCGGACGGCGACGGCCCTGACCGCGAATGTCATCCAGATTTTCCTTTTCGTCGTTTTTACCGCTAAAGGCAGAGATCGCAGCAAGCGCGCCAGCAGAACCCAGAGCGTAAGTCACCAGGAAGTAGTACATGGCACTCAAATCCTTGCTCACAAGGCCGAGCACCATAAAGCCCGCGTTCATCACCGCCGAGAATGCGATAATGCGACGGATCGACTTCTGGGCGATTCCCGAAAGCGAACCGATCACAATCGAAAGGATCGCCACGACAATCATTACCGGGGCAAGCTTTTCCACGCCGGAACGCATCCAAAGAGCACCGAGGGCCGCGAGAGCGCCGACCTTCACGACAGCCGCCATGAAGCCCGTGACCGCAACAGACGCACCCGAATAGACATCTGCCACCCAGAAATGAATCGGAGCGGCGCCCGCCTTGAAGAGGAGCGCAAAAGACGAAAGCAGAACACCCGCAGAATAAAGGAGTTCGCGACCAGCGAGCACCTTACCGCCAAAATGAGTCGTTCCCGTTGCACCGTAGATTAAAGACATACCGTAAAGGAAGACAACGCTAAAGACAGCGCCCGTCACAAAGTACTTGAACGTCGCTTCGTTCGCATTGCGATCCTTGCGGCGCAAGCCGACAAGGCCGTAAATCGGGTAAGCGGCCAGTTCCATTCCGACAAAAAGCGGAATGAAATCCACCGACTGCACCATGATCAGCACACCGACCGTTGCGAGAAGCGCAAGGCCATACGGTTCACCCGCCGGATACTTTTCACGTGCAAGCGTTACCTGCAACCCTCCGATTCCAAGGAATGCGCAAAGCAACACGGCAAGGGAAAGGACCATGCGGAGCGCGCCCATTTCAAAGAATCCGAAAAGCGGAGCGGCATCCACTTTCACAAATACAAACGAAATTGCAGAAAACACAAGGAACGCGCTTGCAACCCAAGGGAGCACCTTCTGCTTATTTTTATCTGCAACGAACGGTTCCGTAGCGATGCAAACCATGGCGCCAAACGCAACGATTGCCATCGGAAGGAGATTCACAAAACTAGCGGACATCTTCAGCCTCCACTTGTTTTACTTCTTGTTCAGCCGTAGCCGTTTCTGCTACAGCCTTTTCTTCGGCTTCCGTCACAACCTGCGCTTCGACAGCGGCCGTATCCGCAGAAACCGGTTCAGCCGAGACCTGCTCAGTCATTTCGGCTACAGCGGCCGGCTGGGAAGCGGCTTCGATTGCAGCTTCAATTTCTGCCTGCTGATCTTCCGTCACGCGGGTATAATCCAGCGAGCTTGTGATCGGCAGCGGGAACACGCCGAAAACGATCAAGAGAATCAAAAGCGGCGCCGTCGCCACCGCATCCGCAATCGGGAAGCGGAGCTTCTTTTGGTCTTCCGAGATTTCACCCGGTTCGCCGAAGAGCACCTTCTGAATCAAACGCAACATGTAAACACCGGTCAAGATGATGCAAAGACCAGCGACAACCGCCGCGACCTTGCTCACACCCCAAAGACCGAGGAGTACAAGGAATTCTCCGACAAAGCCAGCCGTACCCGGAATTGCAATCGCGAGAATGCTTGCCACGCCAAAGAAGAAGCCGAACACCGGATAACGGCTCGCAAAGCCGCCCATCTTGTCGAGGCAGCGGTGACCTGCGAAACGTTCCGCAGAGCCCGAGAGAATGAAGAGGGCAGAAGCAGAAAGTCCGTGTCCAACAAGCATCACGAGCACCGCTGGGAACACTTCCACGTTAAGCGTAAAGATACCTGCAACCGCAAGCCCCAAGTGACCCATGGAGCTAAATGCAAGGAGCTTTTTGATATCCTTGGCACGCATCGCCATAAAGGCGCCGTACACAGCCGTCAAAAGGCCGAATCCGAGAAGAAGCATGCCGTTCTTGAAAGCGACTTCCCGGAAGATCGCAATCACCCAGAAGTAGAAGCCGTAAACGCCAGCCTTCGACATGGCACCCGTCAAAACAGCGCTCAGGCTTGCCGGAGCTTCTGCATAAGTCTCTGCCTGCCAACCGTGCAACGGGAAGAGCGGAGTCTTTACCCAGAACGCAGCGGCAAAGCACCAGAAGAGAATCGTCTGCGTGGATTCCGGAAGAGCCTGTGCGGCTTGTGCAACCGGGAGCACGTAAGAAGATCCTGCAATGGAAATCAAATACCAGAGAGCGACAGCCATCGGAGCAGAACCGATGAGCGTGTAAAGGGCAAAGTTCGCTGCCGCTTCACGACGTTCAGGTCCTCCGTAAGAACCGATGAGGATTGCTGCCGGGAGAACGAGCGCTTCGAAGAAGAAGAAGAACAGCACCGCGTCCGAAGCGAGGAACGTACCGTTCAAGGCTCCGAGAAGTGCGAACATTCCAATGGCGAAGTTGCGGTAGTTACCGCCCGTCGTCTTTCGAGCGCTGATCAAAGCGGCCAGCGTAATGATATTAGCGAGGAACACCATCCAAGCGGAGAATCCATTCACCGCAAAGGAGAGCGTTACCGTTATGCCCGCGCCAGGGATTGTAAACCATCCGGCAGGAGTCGTATTGTAATCTCCTGCAAGGAGAAGCGTCAAGCTTCCGCAGAAGAGCGTCGCCGCAAGAATCACCGCAAGGCGAGATGCCGAACGGGCATCCTTACCAGAAGCGGCAACCATTAAAAGGGCGGCGAGGAACGGAGCAAAAACCAGTGCGTATAACATTAGGAAAGCCCTCCGCAGAGATAGACCACAATGCCAATGACCGCAACACCTGCGATGCTCAACGCAACCTGCAGGCGAACATTGCGAACCTGAAGGGAACGCAGACCGTCACCCACGATGAACACGAGCGAGCAAACCATCCATTGCAAAATCTGAACGAACTTGTCGATGACCATATCCGTCACCAGGGCAAGGAAGTTAAAGACCTTGATCACAATATTGTGGATATAGTCGAAGAAGAACGTCCAATCGCGAGCGCCGCCGACCGGAGCCGTGTCCGCATTTTTCTTGAGCTGCGGGATGCGCTTGTTCATGAAGATTTTATAGCCAACAGCTGCACCGACAATCGCCGCAGCCGTACCGAGAGCGGCAAAGAAAAGTGCAGACGGCATAAACGCCGGGGCCTTTTCCAAGAAGTGCGCCATCTTTTGAGCATAACCGACAGCCGGAGAAAGCCACTGTTCAAACCAGTTGGCGCCGTTCACGAACACGTTCCAGAAGTAGCCGGAGAATGCCGAACCAATCGCAAGAACGATCATCGGGAATGTCATGGAGAACGGAGCTTCATGGATCTGATCGTCACGCAGTTCGCCACGGTACTTGCCAAGGAACACGAGAACCATCAGACGGGTCATGTACACAGCCGTAATCACCGCGGTCAAAAGGCCTACGCCGTAAAGGACCGGGCCGAGAACCGGGGAGAATTCAAAGACGCGTTCGAGAATCAAATCCTTTGAGAAGAAGCCGGAGAATCCCGGAAAACCGATAATCGCGAGGTATGCAAAGAGCATCGTTAACGCGGTAATCGGAGTCTTCTTCAAAAGACCGCCCATCTTGCGCATATCCTGTTCGCCGGCAAGAGCGTGCATCACAGCACCTGCGCCGAGGAAGAGCGTCGCCTTGAAGAATGCATGGGTGAACACGTGGAAAATCGAAACGTCGAAGGCCGAAACGCCAGCCGCCATGAACATATAGCCGAGCTGGGAAATCGTCGAGTAGGCGAGAACCTTCTTGATGTCGTTCTGGAGAAGACCTGCGACAGCTGCCCAGAAAGCGGTCAGCATACCGACAAGTGCAATCACCGGAAGCACGCCCGGAAGAATCACAAAGAACTGAGAGAGACGGGCCACGAGATAAACACCAGCCGTCACCATCGTTGCAGCATGGATCAACGCAGAAACCGGAGTAGGACCCGCCATTGCATCCGGGAGCCAGGTGAGGAGCGGAATTTGAGCGCTCTTTGCCGTGCAAGCCCAGAAGAAGAGAAGCCCAGCAACCGTGAGGAGCGGAAGGCTCGTCGTAATCATTTCTGCCGAAGCCGGATTCACGATCCAAGCGAGAAGATCCGTGTAATTCAAAAGGCTCGAACCGCCGACCGTCACGAGAGCGGCCATACCGAGAAGGAAGCCGACGTCACCGACACGGTTCACGAGGAATGCCTTGTTAGCAGCCTTGCAGTTCTTCAAATCCTTGTTCCAGAAACCGATGAGGAGGTAAGAGCAAAGGCCCACACCTTCCCAACCGAGGAACGTGAGAACCAAGGAGTCCGAAAGAACGAGCACGATCATGCTGAACACGAACAGGTTGATGTAAGCAAAGAACTTGGCAAAGCCGCGATCCTTGTGCATGTAACCCGTCGAGTACATCGTGATGAGCGTCGCAATGCCCGTGATGAAGAGAAGCATTGTACGGGAAAGCCCATCAAAGAGGAATCCGAAGTGTGCCTGGAACAACGGTGTGTCGATCCAGTTGCAGAGAGTTTCGTGAATGCCTTCTGCCGGCATATTCCAGCCGATGAACGCTGTCGAAACAAAGGCAAGGAGCGGGAAGATCACGGAGATCGTGCCCACAAGACCTTCATCAGGACCCTTTTCACTTTCAGAAGACGCGAGAGCGATAAGCGTAAGCACCACCACGCCAACGAGAGGGAAAAGAGGAATTAACCAAAGAGGAATCATTTTCTGTTACCCCCTCATATTGGAATAGTTATCAACATCCGCGCTATCCTGATTTCTAAAAATCAAGATGATGATCGCAAGGCCGACGCAAGCTTCTGCCGCTGCGACCGCAATCGTAAAGAGCGGGATAATCTGACCGGTAACGCTCACCGTATCGGCAAACGTCTTCGAGAATCCGACAAGGCTCAGGTTCACCGCGTTCAGCGCAAGTTCCACGCCCATCAGAACGAAGAACACGTTACGCCGGCAGAGAGCCGTGGCGATACCGAGGGACATGAGGATCAACGCCAAAATTTGAACGTACATCGCGTGCATTAGTGAACCTCCTCAAGCTTCGCATTCTCCGAATCCGAAGCGATACGCTTACGGGCGAGAATGACAGCCGTCGCCATTGCAGAAAGCAGCACAAGGCCGATCGCAAGGACAATCAGATAATAGCCGTTGCCGTCAGCGCTTACGTTGAAAAGCGCCTTCGCCGTGACATCAACACCGCCACGCACCGTAGCCGGGTTAAAGTCGAACGAAGCATGGCAAAGCACGATCGAAGTGAGGGCAGCCACCGCCAAAACGGAGAACAGCACAAAAATCGAAACCTTGTCGAACCGTTTTGTCGTATTGTCACGCGAGCCATTCAGCACAAGAATGATGAACATGAGGAGCGTCATGACAGCGCCTGCATAAACCATGATCTGGACAGCTCCGACGAACGGGCTTCCCAAAAGGCCGTAAATGCCGGCCAGGGAAAGCATCGTCGTGACCATCGCAATCGAAGCATAGAGCGGATGCTTCGTGAAGAAGATGCAAAGGGAGCATCCCACCGCGATCACCGCCAAGATAATGAAGTAAATGAGAGCTAGCATTTGACTTCTCCCCAGACTTCGAGAGCCTGCTTATTTTGTGTTCCGCCCGGAGCTACCTGGCTCTGCGGGTCATCCGGATAATCCTTCGGATTCCAGCTTGTCAAATCCGTGAGATTGACGATAAAGTCTTTGCGCTTCGGATGGACAAAGCTCGTTTCGCAGGTATCCATGCGAAGAGCGTCAACCGGGCAAGCTTCCACGCAAAGACCGCAGAAGATGCAGACGGAATGGTCGATTTCAAAGCGAGAAGCCTTCTTTTCGATACGTCCGTCCGTGGACTGCGCCGCTTCGATAAAGATGCAGTGAGCCGGGCAAGCCGATGCGCACATAAAGCATGCAACGCAACGCGGCGAACCATCCGGGCGCACCATTATTCGATGCTTGGCACGGTAGTCACGCGGAATGTAAGGCTTAACTTCCGGATAACCAGTCGTCGGGAGCGTTTCGTAGCGGAAGAAACCGCGTAAAAAGTGCTTGATTGTCGTGTAGAGACCGCGGAACGCTTCGAAAATGTAGAGGCGTTCGATCAAGTTCATTTCTTTGTGTTTAACAACGCGAACCATTAGTTGCCTCCCATGACGAGTTTAGCGATAACGGCAGTCACCACCAAGTTCAACAGGGCAATGTTCAAAAGGATCTTCCAGCCGAGATGCATAATCTGGTCGTAGCGGAAACGCGGGAGCGTCCAGCGGACCCAAATCCAGATCCAGCAGAAGAACACCGTTTTAATCATCAAAACGAGGAACTGCACAGCGGCAGTACCGAGAGCGGTACCGATGCCATAAACCGGAAGGCCATTCACGATCGTCGATTCCGGATGGACAAAAAGTCCGGAAAGAACAGCCAGGGCGATGAACACAGGGACAGCGATCCAAGCGATGATCTTGTAAAGGAGATATTCCTTGTTGATTTCATCCTTGTTCGAAGCTTTACCCTTGT
The DNA here is from genome assembly GCF_022776125.1 of Hallerella sp. Taxonomy (NCBI): domain Bacteria; kingdom Pseudomonadati; phylum Fibrobacterota; class Fibrobacteria; order Fibrobacterales; family Fibrobacteraceae; genus Hallerella; species Hallerella sp. The sequence continues at coordinate 28,181 of NZ_JALFIA010000016.1, forward strand.
TGAATTCGCGGAGCCAGCGGTAAACCATGTGAAGGAATGCGAGGGCGAGGAAGGCGCAGATGCCGAAAAGAACGGCAAGGACAGTGCCAAAGTTCGCCTGCACATCGGCAGTCGTCATGAACGGAATCGAATAGCCGCCAAGGAAGAGCGTTGCCATGAGAATACTGTTGATTCCCACATGGCCATATTCTCCCATGTAGAACATACCGAACTGCATTGCGCCATATTCCGTATGATAACCAGCGACAAGTTCCGGGTCGCCTTCCGAAACGTCGAACGGAGGACGTCCTGTTTCGGCAATCGCAGCCAAAAGGAAGCAGAAGAACGCCACCGGCTGGACGAAAATGCCCCAGACGTGTGTTTCCTGCCAGTTCACAATTCCTTCGACATTGAACGTGCCTGCAAGCAGGACCATGCCCATCATCGAAAGGCCAAGGCAAACTTCATAACTGATGCTCGTAGCCGTTGCACGGAGAGCGCCCAGAAGCGGGAACTTCGACTTGGAAGCCCAACCCGAAAGCACCGTACCAAAAACCGAGAGCGAAGAAAGACCGAACATAAGCAGAATGCCGATGTCCGTATCCACGTTCGCAGCCGGAATGTGCACCACCGTATCGCCGAACGTAAAGTTCAAGGAAGCGAAGTACGGAAGAACACACGGTGTAAGCAGCGTGAGCCCAAACGGGATAGCCGGAGCGAGCGAGAAGAGAACCTTATGAACACTCTTCGGTTCATAAATTTCCTTGAAGAAAAGCTTCAAGCCGTCGCAGCAGTTTTGGATCCAACCAAAGGCGCGGATCTTTCCGAAGAACGGAATCTTGATGTAGGAGAGGTTCGGGCCTTGACGGTCCTGAATGAAACCTGCACCACGGCGTTCCATCGGAATCAAGAGAAGAATGAAGAGCACTGGGATGAAAGCGAGCGCGAGCTTCGCAATCGTCAGAAGCCATTCAATCCAAGTTTTGGATTCAATCAATTCCATCATACGGCAGCATCTCCATCGAGCAATTCGCCCGTGCTATGAATGGCATCCAAAGAGAACTTCGCAAGCTTCGGAGCGAACTCGCCCGCCTTTTTGAAGGCGATAGCCGCACTCGTTACATCTTCACCGGCAAGGGCGAAGAGAACTGAGAACAGCGGAGCAAGTTCCGCATCCGGAGAAGTCGGAGCCGCATTCAGCTTTTGAAGGATCGAATTCACGTTCACCATGGATCCGCTTACTTCGGACCAGTGGTTGACGCCGTAAACCGTCGAAGACTTCTTTGCCGTTTCATCGTTCTTTGCAGAAATCGAAACGCGGTTCGGAATGACTTCAAGAGACTTTGCCTTCGAAGCGTCGCTACCCCACAGGTCTGCGGAAAGCGAAACGAGCGTCTTAAATTCGGAAGCGCGCTTGGCGAGGTCTTCTGCCGTCTGGGTAAAGCCAAACAGGGCGAAGCCTGCGCGGTTTGCCACCGGGTCCCCGCTCTTCGAAAGTCCGTCCGGAGTTCCTACCGGAGCGAAGGTTCCGACAAAGACTTCGGCGCGAGCCCCGAGCTTGTTCACAAGCGTCTTGAGGGCCAGAGCGTCTTCGTTCGTTGCACTTCCACCGAGGACGAATGCGATCTTGCCTTCGCCTTCGAGAGCCTTCTTCAAGGCGTCCAGGTTACCGACCGGCAAACGGTCCTTGGTAAACTGCTGGAAAGCGAGACGGCTCGTATTCGAAATCCAGGTGCGGTTCACTTCCGGATTGCAGCGCGGCATCACGCGCCAGATATATCCGTTGTTGTGATCGAGCCAGATGTTTGCGCCGAGGGAATCATCCATGGAGATGGTCGCCGTGCGGGAAAGCATCCAAACGCGCTGCTGGAAGCGGAAATACTTCGCAGTCATTGCGCCGGTCGGGCAAACGTCCGAGACGCAAAGGTCATATTCGTGATCGAGTTTGCGACCCGGGAATGTGGTGATGTAAGTCTTGTCGGCACGGAGTGCTAGCTGCAACTGTTCATCGCCGGCGACATCGCGCATGAAGCGGACGCAACGGTCACACTGCACGCAGCGTTCTTCATCGAGGAAGATACGCGGGCCGATGTCCACACGCTTACCGCCGCGGAGCTGACCCTTGGTGTCGTAGAACTGATGATCCGGATTGCCGTGGTAGTTTTTACCGACTTCTGGGTAAAGGCGGCTCGTATCCTTGCCCGCTTCCACGTAGTTTTCCTGGAGCGTGCATTCACCCGCCTTGTCGCAGATTGGACAATCGAGCGGATGGTTCAGCAGCATGAATTCGGAGACTGCTGCACGAGCGTTCTTCACGCGTTCGCTAGAACGCGGTGTCGAAATTTTCATTCCTTCCTTCACCGGGGTGAAACAGGAAATGATCAGAGCCTTTCCGCGCGGACCTTCCGTTTCGACGAGGCACTGGCGACAGTTACCAGAGACCGGCAAATACGGATGATAGCAAACGTGCGGGGTTTCAATGCCGACAGCTTTCAAAGCTTCGAGCAGGTTAGTATCGCCCGGCACTTCCACATTCTGACCATCGACCTCGATTGTAACTCGAGGACTCTTGGCAGTCGGAAGATGAGGCATGTTGTAATGATTGCTCATAAGATTACCAGTATGCTCCCAGACGAACGGTCGGTCTCAAGCGGGGTTCCGCATGATTCGGGTTCTTCGCGATATATTCCTCAAAGTCAGCACGATACTTTCTCGTGTAAACATTCAGCGGGCCACCGAGAGAAATCGAAAGCGGACAGATAGTCGTTCCGCCGAAACCAGCGGAAATTCCCTGCAACAGTTCGATATCCCCATCATGACCTTCGCCGCGCATGATCGCATCGAGAACGCGCTTGGCAAAGCCTGTACCTTCACGGCACGGCGTGCACTGACCACAGGATTCATGTGAATAGAAATGACCGAGGACATCCAGAATGTCGACCGCGTTATGCGTATCGTTGAACACGATAATTGCACCCGAACCGAACATGGTCTTCAAAGAGGCCATACATTCGTAGTCGAGAGTTGCATTCTGGCATTCTTCGGGAAGGAGCGGCGGGCAGGATGAACCACCCGGAATCACACCCTTCAGGTTACCGATAATTCCCTGACAGTATTCTTCGCTCGTGAGCATTTCCATGAGCGGCGTACCGAGAGGCGCTTCATAAAGGCCCGGACGTTTCACGTCACCGGAAACGCAGAACACCTTTGTACCGTGAGCACGCGGAGTGCCCATCTTCGTGTATTCTTCCACCGGATGGGAGAAAATCCACGGAAGCGACATGATCGTTTCCACGTTGTTCACGCAGGTCGGAGAAGCCCAGGCGCCAGCGACCGCCGGGAAAGGTGGCTTCAAACGCGGCTGGCCCTTTTGACCTTCGAGCGAGTTGATCAGAGCGGTTTCTTCACCGCAAATGTAAGCGCCAGCGCCACGGTGCACAAAGATATCGAAGCTGAACTTCGTACCCATGATGTTTTCACCGAGATAACCGGCAGCATAAGCTTCATTCAAAGCCTTGTTCACGCTTTCGATGCACGGGAGGAATTCACCACGTGCATAGATATAAGCCGTACGAGCGCCGAGAGCCCAGCCCGCAATAATCAAACCTTCGATCAAGCGGTGCGGATCTTCCAACAGAAGGAAGTGATCCTTGTACGTACCGCCTTCGCCTTCGTCAGCGTTCACCACGATATACACAGGCTTGCCCGTGTTACGCGGAACGAAGCTCCACTTCATGCCGGTCGGGAATCCCGCACCGCCACGTCCGCGGAGACCGGCGCGCTGAACGCGATCAATCACTTCGAACTGAGACATTTCGAACAGAGACTTGGAAATGGTGGAATAGCCGCCGAGCTTCTTGTAAGCGTCGATGCTCTGAGCGTGCTTTCCAAAGTTTCCAGTGCAAACCTTCATCGAATCTTGCATCGTTAACCCGCCTTCTTTGCTGTTGCAGGAGCTGCTGCAGGAGCTTCCGGTGGAGGAGGGGGAGGAGGCGCAGCCTTCGCCTTGCAAACCTGGGACGGCTTGGCAGTGCGAGTTCCGCTGACCGCAATCATGCGGTATTCATCCCCGATCTTACCTTCGGGATCCACGAACTGTTTGTCTTTGACACCCGGCTTACCCACTTCGGTCCAGGTTCCGTTCGTATTCTTTTCTACGGTGATTTCCGTAAATTCAGGAGCGCCCTTCCAAGTGAGGGTAGCGCCATTGTCGTCGACGAGAGCATTTACGCCGAGCACCGGAGAAGGCGGGGCGTAATCGGAAACCTGCGGCTTTGCCGTTGCGCCCGGAGCACCCGGGTGCCCGCCGTGGCCCTTTACCATGCCGCCGAGAACTTCACGCGGAGGTTCCTTTGGATACTTGGCAGCACGATCTCTGCACCACTGCAGAATCTTGTCGAGACGTTCCGGAGTGAGGCATTCACCCGGTTTCAAAGTCAATTCGCCGTTTTCGACGTTCGTTGCAAAGTCGTCGTTCACAATCATCGCCGGAGCGTTACCGCAAGCGGCAAGGCATTCGACTTCAACGATCGTAAAAAGACCGTCCTTGGTCGTTTCACCCGGCTTCAAGTCGAGCACGCGGCGTGCATACTGAAGCATGCTTTCGGCGCCACGCAAGTGGCAGCTGATGTTGTGGCAGAACTGCAACAGGAATCTTCCCGTCGGAGCGTGCTTGTACATCGTATAGAACGTTGCAACGCCGTAAGCGTGTGCCGCAGAGCATTTGCAAACGTCGGCAGCCCAACGGATCGCTTCGTGCGGAAGCCAGCCGATTGCATCCTGGGCAACCCAGAGCACTTCGAGAAGAGCGCCCTGCGCGACCGGATAACGGGAGAGCAAATCCGCGATGCGGATCTTGACGTCAGCCGTTTCGAGCAGCGGAGCGATTTCGCCCCAAGTCGGCTGCTTTTGAATCTTGTTCGCATGACCGCACTGGTCCACTGCGCCCGGAAGAACTTCAACTGGGGACGGACCTTTGGAATAAGAAAGAATGTTATTCGCAACGTCCTGAATTGCACCGGTAATATGACTCATCTGTCCAATTCTCCCGCGATAATGTTGATGCTCGAAAGGCAAGCAATCGAGTCTGCAATCATGCCGCCTTCCACGAGTTCATGGAACGCAGCGAACTGCGTAAAGCAAGGCGGACGCACCTTCACACGCCAAGGATGACCCGAGCCATCCGAAACGAGGGTGAAGCCGAGTTCGCCGTTAGCCGTTTCCGTTCCGCAGTAATATTCACCCGCCGGAACGCGAATGCCTTCGAAGACACTCTTGAAGCGGCCAGCCAAAGCTTCCATGTCTTGATAAACACGTTCATGAGACGGAACGCGCACGCGTGGATCTTCGACGCTCACAGGACCCGGAGCAAGACGCTTCAGAGCCTGGCGAATGATCTTCAAAGATTCTTCCGCTTCGGCGAGACGGACCATAAGGCGGTCATAGACGTCACCACGGGTACCGGTCACCACGTTCCAATCATAGGTTTCATAATCCCAATACGGTTCGTCCTTGCGAACGTCACTAGCGACGCCCGTTGCACGGAGGCATGGTCCCGTCCAGCCGTAGCCGATCGCCTTTTCCGGCGTCATGCAGCCGACGTTCACCGTACGATCGAGGAAGATACGGTTGCGGTCAAAGCAAGCGTGCACATCGTGCAGGTTCTTCTCGACCGTCTTGCAAACCGCGAGAACATCTTCTTCAAAGCCTTCGTAAGTATCGCGATAAAGTCCGCCGATACGGCCGTAGCTGTTCGTCAGACGGGCGCCGGTCAATTTTTCCCAAATGCGCATCGTCTGTTCACGGGAATCGAACAAGTAAAAGAAGCCCGTCGTCGAGCCCAAGTCCTGGGCCGCAGCAGCGTCACAAATAAAGTGATCCGCGATACGGGAAAGTTCGTTCACAATCACGCGGATAACCTTTGCACGTTCCGGGATTTCGATGCCGAGCATCTTTTCCACAGCACGGCAGTACGCGAAGTTGTTCATCATCGCGGAGCAGTAGTCCAAGCGGTCGGTAAGCGGCAAAACCTGTTGCCAAGTTCCGCGTTCCGCCATCTTTTCAAAGCCGCGGTGCAAGTAACCGATTTCACCGACAGAAGCAGCGATGTTTTCACCGTCCAAAGCCGTAATGTAACGCAAGCATCCGTGCGTCGCACCATGCGACGGACCGATGTTCAACACCATCAAATTCTTTTCTTCGCCTTCAGGAGTCAGCACTTTCATTTTTTAATACTCCCTTGCAGATATTCTTCTTCAGACGGATTGATTTCTTCCGGGCGTTCGAGAATACGGTAGCCCTTGGACTCCAAACGTTTTTCCAAAGTCGGATACAGGTAGTCGTTCGTCGAGAGCCATTGACGACGGTGAGCCGGGTAGTCCTTGCGGAGCGGATGGCCCACGAATTCTACGTGGTTCAAAATACGGCGCAGGTCCGGATGACCTTCAAAGATCACGCCGTACTGGTCGTAAACTTCACGTTCCTGCCAGTTGGCAATGGCGTAAAGATCCGAAATCGTCGGGACCTTCAGGTCGGCTTCTTCGACAAGAACCTTGACCATCATGCGCTTGGCTGGTTCGTAAACGCTCTTGAAAACGTATTCGACCGCAAAGCGAGGTCCGACATAATCCTTAAAACCGAGATAGTCGATGCCGACGACATCCATCAGCATGTCAAGTCCGAGTTCGTCACGAATAGCAAGAACCGTCGCATGCAAATTGCAACGGTCCACCACTACCGTCAGTCCCCACGGATTCTTTTCAGACCGAACGGCTCCGAACTTTTCGAGAGCCTTGAGCGCAGCTTCTTCGAAAGCCTGACGAGCTTCCGGAGTCGCGACGATCGGCTCTTTCACATTGTCTAGAGATGTGGCCATTACGGATTCTCCTTCCAAAATTCCGCTTTGCGGATAGCGGTATTCTTTAAGCATTCCGCCTTTTCCTTGAGCTCCAATACCTTTGCACGGGAGTATTCCGAAAGCTCCTGCTTCGCCTGAGCGGTCTTCGCCTGAAGCAGTTCCCACTGTTCCTTCAGGCGTTCCTTACGCTTTGCCATGTAGGATTCATCCGAAACCTTCTTCTGGATTTCGAACATCGCATCGAAGAAGGCTTCCGGACGGCTCGGGCAGCCGCCGATATAAACATCGACCGGAATAATGTTATCGATACCCGGGACTGTGCAGTAGCAGTCGTATACACCGCCGGACGTTGCACAGGCACCCATCGCAATCACCCACTTCGGTTCAGCGAGCTGTTCGTAAATACGCTTCAGAATCGGAGCCTGTTTGTAAGTAATCGTCCCCTGAACGGCCAAGACGTCGGACTGACGCGGCGTAAAGCGGACGTATTCAGAGCCGATACGCGAAAGGTCGTAGGGGCTTGTTTCTGTACTCATGAATTCAATAGCGCAACACGCCGTTCCGTAAGGAAACGGCCACAGGGAATTTTTACGTCCCCAGTTGACTATGAAGTCAAGTTTCGTTGTGAAGAAATTGGCTTCTTGGGCTTCAACTGCCATAGAACGATACCTCGTAAATGTCGGTTTGAAAGATAGAAATTGAATTTGGGGGGAGTACAGATTTCCCTTCAAAAGCACAAAAATGAAAGTTTAAGGACCCATTTTGACCTCAAAAAACGCCCTTTCGGATTAAATCAAGCAAATTAGTCGGAATTAATCGAACTCAGACGACCCGTTTTTCGTCCGTTTTAAAAGCAAAGTGTTTTAGTCGGAATTAAACGCACGTTCAAACAAAACCCGCGTTTTTTGGATTCATTCCCTTGACATGTTTATTAGAAATCTCGAACTTCATTTTTTAGCAACACCTAACTTCCATCCTCGTAAATGAGGCTTCGGCTAAATCAAGTTGAGGCATCCAGAAAAATAGACCCGGTTTCGTCTGGGGTCTGTTTTTTACCTCGGAGGATTGTAGGGCATTTCCTCTGAGATTTCCCGATGTCCGATCATGGACGCCCTCACGCGTCCTTTTTCTTTGGTCGAAAAGCGGAATTCCGGTCCGCGGAAAATCACGTTTTGCACAGTCGCAAGACCCGAGCCTTGAACGATCAAATGTTCAAAAGTACGGGCGTCGTAACGGCCCGTGTCGGGAACAGCAAAGACGGTGTTGCTGAGCTGCAAAACACCACGGACGTTAAAGACTTTTCCGCGCCACGGAGCTTCTTTCGAAATTCCTTCCGGAAAGTTCAGCACTTCGGAATTTACAATTTGGAGCGTTGCATGCTTCCCCACCGTGAACTGGTCCTTTTCTACGTCCGCACCGGTCACGCCAAAACTAAAGAAAGCATTTGTAAAGCGAAGCGATCCGTAACAGCTGTCGCCAAGAATCACGCGTCCGAGCAAGTTGCTGTTTGAAAAATTAACCCCGACGCCCGTGTTCACAAAATTCGCTTCGACAGCTACATTGCAAAGGTCACAGCCGCTGTTCGAAATATCGAACGAGGGCAGCGCCCGAGTGCCGAACTCCCACTGCGAAGAATCCGCTGCGGTCATGGATTTTTCAAAGACAAAGCCTTTGTTCGCATAGATAATAAACACCTGATTCAACCAGCCCCAATCGGCCCTGTGAAATTCAATGCCCGTCATATTTTCGAGGTTCTGTTTAGCAAGGAGTTCCGCCTTCGCATGATCCGAAGCCTTTATCCCGTAGAACGGCCAGCTGTACTGATTGTGAATATTCACATTCTGAATCACCCCGAGTGACGTAATGCCGTCGAGAACCATTCCCTTTTTAAATACAGACATGTTCACGCCGCTGATAAAATGGTCGTTCGCACTCCAGCGCATAAAGATGCCCGCATAAGAATTCACCAGAGTCGTATTCACGACCGCGCAACGGGAAATCTCCCGCACCTGGTGGTTTTCATCGTAATCGTTGTTGCAAAAAACAGTCCAGGAATACGGCACCGGATTCCAAACGTCCGCCTGCTCCGGGTAAACGAGGTTCACCCCGTCGAGAGTCGCCGAACCTAAAAGGGTCACGCAGGATTCATACTTCCAAGGTTCCTTGTCGATATCTGCGGCACGCCCTACGTAACATTCGATTGTCGTGCCGGCACCTTCCAAATCCGCACGTTCCGCGATATGCGGACGCGTATATGTCCCCTTGAGAGTCAAACCGCGCGGCACATAGATCGGCTTTTCAAATTGCCAACGGCCCGCCGGCAAAAAGACCCCCTGCGCATTCTGCTTCGCCGCTTCTTCAAACGCACTTTGCAAAGCGGCATCATCCGAAGCTCCGTCATTCGGGAATCCGCCAAAATCCTGCACGTTCAAAAATACTTGAGCGAAAGCACTCGAAGTCCAAATCCAAAACAGGGTAAAGGTCAAAAAGGCGCGCATAAGCTTCCGAAAGACGATTCGAAATAAATGTATATTAAACGGCGATGAACGATGCAAACACAAGACCGCTCGCTGAACGTTTACGTCCAACATCCCTGGATGAATTCCTGGGACAAAATAAGATTTTGGGCGAAAGTAGCATGCTCCGCCAGAGCATTGAAGCGGACACGGTTCCAAGCATGATCTTTTGGGGACCTCCGGGCTGCGGAAAGACGAGCCTCGCAAACGTCATCCATCTGAACACTCAAAAGCGCTTCGTCGCCCTTTCCGCCGTGGAATCCGGTGTGAAAGATGTGAAGGCGGTTCTTGCAGAAGCGAAGACCTACCAGAACCTCGGCAAAGGTACGATTCTTTTTATCGATGAAATTCACCGTTTCAACAAGAGTCAGCAGGACGCTTTGCTGAAAGCGGTGGAAGACGGTACGGTGACGCTGATCGGCGCGACGACCGAAAACCCGGGATTCGAAGTGAATTCCGCTCTCCTTTCCCGATGCCAGCTGATTCTCTTTGGACCCCTTTCAACAGAAGATCTGTCGCATTTGGCAAAGCTCGCCCTTAAGGAACACCCCCGCGGAATGCAGCTTTCGGATGTGGAAATTTCGGACGAAACGCTTTTGAAGCTCGTTTCGCAGGCAGACGGCGACGCACGCTTTTTGCTGAACCAGGTCGAATGGATTGCGAAGAACCTGAACGGTAAAAAAGTCATCGACGCTAAGCTTTTGGATGCGATCCAGTACAAGAAGCCTCTCCGTTACGACAAGTCGAACGAAGAACATTACAACCTGATTTCTGCATTGCACAAGTCGGTCCGCGGAAGCGATCCCGATGCCGCCGTTTACTGGTTGCACCGCATGATTCAAGGCGGCGAAGACCCGCGTTTTATCATTCGCCGTTTGATGCGCATGGCGATGGAAGACATCGGGCTTGCTGATCCAAACGCCCTGCTCCTTGCGACCGCCGCGCGACAGGCCTTTGACTTTATGGGCGTCCCGGAAGGCTTGATAGGCCTTGACGAAGTGGCGATTTACCTCGCTCTCGCCCCCAAGAGCAACAGCGTGGAACTCGCCGGCATGAAAGCGGACGCGGTGATTAAAAAGACAGGTACGCTACCTGTTCCCCGCGCATTCCGCAATTCCGTGACAAAAGTCGGCGAACAGCTCGGCTACGGAAACGGCTACATGTACGATCACGACAGTCCAGGCGCCTATTCCGCCCAGGAACATTTGCCGAAGGAACTCGTCGGCACGGAAATCTACAGCCCGACCGAATACGGCAGGGAAAAGAAGCTCGCCGAACGCCTCGCGGATCTGAAAGCGATCAAGGCTTCGAAAGTTTCTGACAAGTAACCAGAACTTACTTTCTGCTTACAACATTTACTTTTTACAGAAAACGTTCCTTTTTGAACGCTTGATGCGTCCCATTTCATTGATTTTGAAGCGTTTAGGGCAAATTCGGATAAAAACATATCCGTTTTATAGCTTTTTAATATAGTTTGGGAGAAAACTGAAGGAGTCCTTTCATGAATTTCAAATTGCTTGCCGCAGCGGCTGCTTTGTGCATTTCGCCGTCTTTTGCTATCCTCGGCATTGGTTTTCAATACGCCCCGAACTTTGGAACTAGTCTCGACAAGACTTCTAACGAAGAAATCGCAGGTTTAAGCTCTGGCGATCTTCAACTCGGCAAGGTGGAATACCGCCACGGTTCCTTCAGCGGTATGCAGGGCTTCGGTCTTAAGCTTTGGATCGACATCCTTCCGATTATCGACATCGAAGCGACTTACAACCTTCAGTGGGGCTCTTACTCTTCGACTTTGACCGTCACCGGTCTCGATGGCAAGGCGATCGAACGCGACATCGAACTTGAATTCGACGGTGTTCCGTTCGGCAAAACGACTCCGAAGTTCGTCGCCATGAACGGAGATGTTTCTATTACCTATCCGATTACTTCCCTTCCGATTATCCGTCCGTATATCGGCGGTGGTCTTACCTACTACTTGAGCACTCCGGTGATGAGCGCAAAATTCATCAACAGCTATATGGAAGTTCTCGAAGGGGAACTCAAAGAAGCTCTCGTTTCCGGCACGATGAGCGAAAAACAGGCGAAAGAACTCGCAAACAAGCTTTCCGATAAATTGCAAGATGACGGTCTGAACACAAATCTCGGCGGTCATATCATTGTGGGTCTTCGCGCCAAGTTGCCGATTATCCCGATTGCAGCCTATGTAAACGGCAAGTATTACTTCGGCATCGACTACGATGACGAAATAGATGCATCCTCGTTCGTTTTGGAAGCCGGTGTCGGCTTTGCTCTTTAATTCGATCTGATTTGGGAGTTTTTCGCATGGATAAGAAAAACACGAACATTACAATTCTCGTCATCGAAGACGAAATTGCAATCGCAGAAGGTCTCGTCGATCTTCTGGAATTCCAGGGTTATCACGTTAAGCATGTCGCAGATGGCATTTCGGGCCTTACCGAAGGTCTCAGCGGCAAATACGGATTGATCCTTCTCGACTTGATGCTCCCGGGCATGGACGGTTTTACCGTTTGCGACAAGATCCGTGAAAAAGACAAGGACGTCCCTATCATTATCCTTTCGGCCAAGAATACCGACAAGGATATTATTGACGGTTTGAAGTACGGCGCAGACGATTACGTTCCAAAGCCTTTTGCCGTTCCGATGCTCCTCGCCCGTATCGAAGCGGTTCTTCGCCGTTCCCGTCAGTCGATGGAAGGCGACGGCAAACTCGCTGCAGGCAATCTGCGCGTGAACTTCCGCGAATACAGCGGCTTCCGTGGCACCGAAAAGCTTTCCTTTACCCGTAAGGAAATTGAAATTCTCGAATATCTGTGGAACAATCGTGACCGCGCCGTTCCGCGTGCAGAACTTTTGAATAAGGTCTGGGGTTACGAAAACGCGGAAACCGTCGATACCCGTACGGTGGACATCCACATTACCAAGCTCCGCAAGAAGATCGAAGACGACCCGTCTCATCCTTGCCTGCTCGTCACGTTCCGCGGTGAAGGATACCAGCTCAGAGAAACACCGGACTGATGAATCGGCTCAAGCTGATTTTTACGTTTCTTTTCTTAGTGATCGCGATTCCCGTCGCGATCCTTTTAGTCAATTCCTACAAACATTTTCAAACGGAGTCGCAGTACGCCTATAAAGAACAGGCGTATTTCATTCTGCAGATGCTGAACCAGCGCATCTACGACGACCTTGCCGTCGAAGAGCAGCGCTCCTATTCGGAATACCGATTTATCCGCGCTGTGCCTATCATCGGGGGTGAAGAAGTCACGATTTCCAAACTCGCCGAGCTTCCGATCCGCAGCCATTACGGTGGAATGATCGGCTATTTTCAGTTGGACCCGGACGGCGGCATGCACACTCCGGTACTCCCCGATGGCATCCTCGAAAAGATCCCGGTGGAAGACCGTTCCAAGCGTGAAGTCATCCGCGACAGCATTCAGAACGTTCTGAAGCAGCTCGATATTCACAACGAAGGTTTAAGCCGCAACCAAGTTCAGGCTAGTACCCAAGACAGTCTGGACAGGCTCTACGGCAAAAACTTGAAACTCGCCGTCAAGCTGAACGACAACAAAAAGTTCCAGCGCCGCTACGAACAGAGTTCCAAAACGGAAACTTTCCTCTTTGACGTGGAATCCGCCCGTATCCTTCGCATTTCGGAAAACGGCAAAGAAGACGAAAACGTGTACGATTCGATCGAAGTTCCGAACCTGCTCGAAGTGGAAATCGATCCGTTCCAGGCGAAATTCGACAGCAATTACATCGTTTACTACCGCAACGTTTGGCGTAACAACGAACAGTTCATTCAAGGTTACGCAGTGCGACTGCGCAACTACCTTGAAAACCTTGTCTTAAACGAATTGCAGTTCAACCCGGTGGAACAGGGCATTACGCTCGCCTTCGGTACAAAGGAAAACGACTACGTTACATTTGGAAGCATCGTGAATTCAAAAGGCGAGCTTTTGAACATTCCGTTGCAGTTCCCCTTGAACGACATGATCTTGACCGTTTATTTGACGGAAGAAGAAAGCAGCTCGAGCCACATGATCCTTGTGCTGATCGCGATTATCATGTTCGTCGCTCTCGCCGGCGGATTCTTTGCGGTTTACCGTTCGACGAAAAGCCAGATCCTTTTGGCGAACAAACGTCAGGACTTTGTTTCGGCGGTAAGCCATGAACTGAAAACGCCTTTGACCGCCATTCGCATGTATGCGGAACTGCTCCAGAATTCCTGGGTGGCGAACGAGACGAAGCGTCAAAAGTATTATGCGCTGATCGTCAACGAAACCGAACGTCTTTCCCGTTTAATCCAGAACGTGTTAAACCTTTCCAAGCTCGAACGCGGCAACTGGAACGTGCAATTCAGCAAGGAAAATCCGAAGACGATTCTAGATACTTTCGTTGCCACGTACACGCAGAACATTGAAAAGCACGGTTTTGACTTGACTGTCACAAGCGACATTTGCAATCTGCAGCTGACTCTCGACAAGGATGCGGTGATGCAGATTCTTACAAATGTCGTGGACAATTCGCTCAAATTCGCGAGAAATTCGACATATAAGATGATTGCCCTGGAGCTGCGCGTTTCGGAACATGATGTGTATTTTGTGGTACGCGACTACGGTCCGGGCATTCCGCAAAAGGAAATCAGCCACGTCTTCGAAGAATTTTACCGTGTAGGCAATGAAATGACCCGCACGACCGCAGGCACAGGCATTGGCCTTTCCATGGTCAAAAAGCTCTGCGATATGACAAATATGAAGATCGAAATCGAAAATGCGAATCCGGGGCTTCGCACAAAGTTGCATTTGCCACTGTTAAATATCTAAAATGTACTTACCCATCTAGGTCTTCGTTTTCTAAATTCTTTAGTGTAAACTCAAGGTGAGGCCCATATGACTAGAGAAGACATTCTTGAAAATCCGGACAAATACGATCTTTCGATTGAAACCGTAGGCAAGTGCACTTTGAATTCTCCCATGAAGGGTTTGAAGTTCGTCAACGACACAAAGCAGATCAGTCTCACGACTGATGTCGCCACCATCGAAAAATTCGCCAAGATGGGCAAGCCGATTCCCGCTCTCGAAGCGGCAGGCCCGCGTGAAATGATTTACCACGATCCCTCCTGGACGCGTGCGGCCATCGTCACCTGCGGCGGTCTTTGCCCGGGCTTAAACAACGTCATTAAAAGCCTTGTCCGTGTGCTGTGGTTTGACTATGGTGTACGCAATATTTTCGGTATTCCGTATGGCTACCGCGGACTGAATCCGGATTACGGCTATGCGCCGAAGATTCTTGACCCGGATTACGTGGATAACATTCAGGAAGACGGTGGCACGATCCTTGGAAGCTCTCGCGGTCAGCAGTCCGCAGAAACGATGGTCGATACGCTGATGCGTTTGAACATCAACATCTTGTTCTGCATCGGCGGCGACGGAACCCTGCGCGGCGCCCGCGACATTGCACACGAAGTCAAGCGCCGCCACCAGCCGATTTCTGTCATCGGTATTCCGAAGACAATCGACAACGATTTGAACCTCGTCGACAGAACCTTCGGTTTCGAAACGGCAGTGCTTGCCGCTTGCGACGTGATTACGAGCGCCCACTGCGAAGCAAACGGTGCATACAACGGTCTTGGCCTTGTGAAGCTCATGGGCCGCGACTCGGGCTTTATCGCTGCGGACGCCGCTCTTGCAACGACCGTGGCAAACTTCTGCCTGATTCCGGAAGTTCCGTTTGAACTCGAAGGCGAAGGCGGTCTCTTTAGCGCTCTTGAAAACCGTTATGCAATCGGCAAGACGCACGCGGTGATGGTCGTTGCCGAAGGCGCTGGACAGCACTTGTTCAAAGGTCTCCCGGAACGCAAGGACGCATCGGGCAACATTCTCAAGTATGATATCGGCGACTATCTTGTCGAAAAGATCAACGAGCACTTTAAGACGATCGGAATGGAAATCAACATCAAGTATTTCGATCCGAGCTATACCGTGCGCAGCATCCCGGCAAAGGGTACGGATGCGATCTTCTGTTACCAGCTCGCCGAAAATGCGGTTCACGCTGCCATGGCCGGCAAAACGAACATGGTCGTCGGCAGCATGAACGGCAAGTTTACCCATGTTCCTATCGACTTTGCTGTTAGCGAACGTCGCAAAATCAAGCCGGATAGCCCGCTGTGGCACGCCGTGCTCGGTTCTACTCGCCAGATGGATTACTTCTCTGGCAAATATGCGAAACGCAAAAAGCAATAATTACAAAAGTAAATCCTGGAATTTTTTTCTAGGTTAAGGATAGTTATGCTGAAAAAAGAAGAAAAAGTTATTATTCGCACCGCATTGATGGAATATCGAAACCTTCTTTTCAAGGCATTCCATGGAACAGACGAAGAAAAAGAAAGAATTGCGACAGTGAACAAGCTCCTTCAAACTTGGAAAATCTAATTTGATAGAGTGATGTTCCGCATTTTTATTTTTCTTTTTTTGTTGGGGAGTTTAAGCTTTGCCAACAAAGACCTGGACGAGGGAGAGTACTGGTTTAAGAACCGTGCCCGGAATTCCAAGAATGACCATGCGGATTCCTTGATTGTCGAAAAGATGATCCATGCGTACAAACGCGCGCTCCAAGACTCTACTGCCGAAGAAAAGGCTGCGGAGCGTCTTTTGTATGCCTACTACTTTAAAGGCTGTTACGTCATTGATTACCAGAATCACGATGCGCGTCTTCAACTTTTTGCCATTTCCAAAGACTTCGGCGAAAAGATGCACGCGAAGTACCCGAAGAACCATACAATTTCTTCGCTTTACGCCCAGAATCTTTCGCTGTGGTCTCAGGAATACGGTGCTTTGCAAGCGGTCAAGGAAGGCATCGCTAAAAAGATTCGGGACCTTTCTACCGAAGCCGAGAACTGGCAGTTCCTAGGCCGTGCCCATCAGCTGCTTCCCTACATTCCCATTATTTTGAACTGGCCCGACAAGGACCTTGCCGACAAATATTTGACGCGGGCGCACAAGCAAGATCCCGCCGACTTGAATACGATTCTCTTTTTAGCGGAACTTCGCCTGGACCAAAATCGTTACAAAGAAGCCCTGAAGCTCGTCGAAGACGGTTTGAACCGCGGTATCCGCAACACTTACACGGTCGAAGACAAGCGTTCCCGTTGGAAGCTCAAAGACTTAAAGGAAAAGATCAAGAAGGCGATGAAGTGAGTTCCGAGCTCAGCTCCTGAATAATGCCGTCCGCAAGTCCAATCGTCGGAACGATGATCTCCGAAGCACGCGTCGCCCGTGCAATCGAAAGAAAGATCTGTGCAGCAGGAACAATCACGTCGGCACGATTCGGGCGCAGATTAAACTTTTCCATGCGTTCCGCGTAATCGATGGACGAAAGTTGGCGGTAAAGCCCATCCAACTGCGCCACGGTAAGACGATTGGTGCGACGCACTTTTTTCGGAACCAAACGGTAAAGCTTGTTGATGTTTCCGCCCGACCCGATTATCGCCACACGTCCCTTGGTACCGACCATCTGACGGATTTCATCGCTCATGTCATCGACGGAATCCAAGTCGACAAGGCCGCTCAACAGTCGAAGGGTGCCCACATTAAAACTGCGACTGCCCATGAATTTATTTTGAGCGATAACGCTGATCTCTGTAGAACCGCCGCCGACATCAACGCATAAAAAGGTGCACTCCGACTTGCCATTCTTTTCGGAAGACGAAAGGAACTTTTCGGTATGATTGTCGTAGATAATTCGGGCTTCTTCGTCCCCGGAAATCAGTTCAATGTCAATCCCTGTGCGACGACATATGTGACGCAACACTTTACGCCCATTCTTGGCGTCGCGCAGGGCAGAAGTCGCACAGGCGCGGTATTTGGAGACTCCGTAAATAATCATGAGCTGTTTAAAAGCTTTAATCATTCGCAAAAAAAGTTCTTCCCGTTCTTCGCTAATTTTTCCATTTTGAAAAACATCGATTCCAAGGCGAAGCGGAAACCGGATAAACTGCTCCTTTTGAAGACTTAACGAACCGTCCCTTTGAAAGGTAGCCGTTTTAATCAACAAGCGAGCCGCATTGGAGCCGATGTCGATTGCGGCTAAGCGGACTGGATTTTTCGGGGCTTTATTTTTCATTCTTGTTTTCCAGAGCCTTGTAGTGTTTATAAAGTTCTTCTTGCGATCGGAAGGTGCGGTAATGATTGCGCATGCCTTGTTCCACGATCAAGCGGGCTTCCCGTTTAATGGTTGGATCATAGACCGGAGAATAAACTTCAATGCGGTGATCCAAATTTCGAGGCATCCAGTCGGCAGAGCCGATAAAGACTTTGTATTGATGGTAGCTGCCGTCTTCTTCGCCGACATCTAGATGTCCCAAATCCACACCATTCGCAAAAATCAAGATGCGTGAATGTTCTAAGTAGCGGTCGATAATCGCATTCACGCGCAGATTTCCGCCGAGTTCCGGTAGCGAAGGAACAAGCGAGCAGTTGCCTCGTACCAAAAGATCCACTTTAACACCGGCGGCGGCCGCTTCGTAAATCTTTTTCACCATCTTTTCATCGGTCACATGATTGAGCTTGCAAAGGATATACGCCGGGTACCCCAACTGGTGATTGCGAATTTCTTTCTGGATCAACTGATTCAACTCTCGGCGCAAATCGTTGGGAGAAACCATCAGTTCCTTAAACTTGACCGACATATAAGGCTTTTCGATAAATTCAAACAAGCGTTCGATATCCTTGACGATCGGCAATCGTGCCGTGAACTGCAAAAAGTCCGTATAAGCACAAGCGTTCCCTTCATGGAAATTTCCCGTGGAGATACAAGCGACGTTTCCTTTTTTTGCGATAATGAGCGTGACCTTGGAATGGATCTTTAAGCCTTCCACTCCCATGATCACATGGATGCCCGCATCCGCCATCTTTTTGCACCAATCGATATTCGATTCTTCATCAAAGCGCGCAAGCAGTTCTATAACGACGGTCACCTTTTTACCGTTGCGAGCCGCGGCGATCAACGCTCCGACAACCTTCGAATCCTTGGCGATCCTGTAGAGGGTCGTTTTGATTTCTTTCACTTCCGGATGAATGGCGGCTTCCCGTAAAAGATTGATGTAGCCGTCAAAGGATTGATACGGCACGTGCAAAAAGCGATCTCTTTCACGGATCACGTCTATGAGAACCGGCTGCATGGTCCATTCCGGGCGCATCGAAGGCCAACGAGGATATTCAAACGTTTCTCCATTGGGAGAATCAAAACGCGGGAACTTCATCAAGTCCTTGTGATTTTGATGGCGACCCGAAGGAAGTGTGGCGTCCACTGAGGAAAGCTTCAACTGCACCAGCAATTTTTTCAGCAGTTCACGGGGCATCTGTTCGTCATAAATGAAGCGGACAGGCTGACCGTTCTTGCGATTTTTTACTCCGCGAGCAATCTTTTGCAAGGTGACGCCTTGAATGTTGCTGTCGAGTTCCATTTCCGCATCTTTTGTCACTTTAAAAGACCAAGCTTCCACTTGATCAAAATCCGAGCCTGGAAACAAATATGGCAGCGCACAACGGATGACGTCATCTAAATACATCACATAATGATGCACCACCGAGCGAAACTTTTCATCGGGGAGCTGCACAAAACGTCCAAACTTTTTCACCGGGATTTCAACGATGGCGTAACTTTTATGGGAACCCTTCTTTTGCCCATCCCCTTTCATCAAGCGGATGACGAAATGAATGGAATCGTCCGAAAGGCTGGTAACGCCTTTGATCGAAGAAAGCCATATCGGGGAAATATTACCGACGAGATTCGAAAGGCAATATTTTTTTACCGCTTCTTTCTGGGACGCGTTCAGCTCTTTTTCAGAAAGCAAATGAATGTGCTTTTGGCGGAGTCCTTCGAAAACATCCGAAACCGTTTTCTTGAAAACCTGTGAATATTTCGCGTTGAGTTCGGCGATCGTATGCAGGGTCTGTTTGCTGCGCTGTCGCAGTTCTTTTGAATTTTTTCCGACATAGTCCGAGATGCGACTTAGAGTAGCGACGCGGACGCGGTAAAATTCATCCAAGTTGTTGCTGTAGATTCCCAAAAAGTGCAGACGTTCCATCAGCGGGATTTCTGTTCGTTCCGCCTCGGCGAGGATGCGCCTGTTGAACAGCATCCACGATACGTCTCTTTCGATGTAGTTTTCTTCTGTCAATTTCATGTCCACTCCTGACTTACTTTTGAATTACCAAGTTCGCTGTTTGGATTTAATCCAGATAAAAGCGCGTTCAATACAGAACGCAATGGCGAATACGCTAAAGATGGCGAGCCCCGCTGTTCCATATTCATAGCCTTCGATATGAGTTGAAATCACATATCCGATGCCGCCTGCGCCTACCATACCGAGAATGGCGCATTCCGAAAAATTGATTTCAAAGCGCATACCCGTCCACGCGATGAGTTCCGGGATTGCCGAAGGCAAAATCGCATTCAAGAAGACAGAAACTTTGCTTGCGCCGGCCGACTGTAGTGCTTCTATCGTTTCGGAAGGAACCGCTTCAAAGCTTTGAGCGAATGCGCGGGTAAAGAACGCCGTGGTATGGACGCAAAGTCCCGCGATTCCCGCCGAAGGCCCCATTCCAATGCAGATCATCATGAAGAGGACCCACACCGGAGTGGGCACCGCACGGAGAAATGTGAAAAAGGCTTTCACCGAAGACGAAAGGATTCGGCATTTGAAAATATTTTCCGCTGCAAGCATCCCAAAAAAAAGGGAAAGAATCAGACTGTAAATCGTCGAAAGAACCGCTATGGAAATCGTTTCCAAAAGCGCCGATCCAATCAGGTCAAAATGGGAAAACTCAAAATGGCCGAGCTTCCAAAACACAAGCCCCATTTGCGGAACTCGGGCAAGCATCTTGGACCATGGAATATCCAAATAGATAAGCCCGAGCATAGAGAGCAGTGCCATTCCAATCAAAAAGAAAATAGCGGAACGATTCTTGTCGATACAATCTATCCGCATTTTCCCCGAGGCGGTTCTGCGAATTACAGCTTCTGTCATTCTAAATCCAACTCCTTTCGCAAATAATTGGTAAGAGCATCCACCAGCAACACCATCACAGCGATTGCGAGGATAATCGTGAAAGACATGTTGTACTTGAACCCTTTCAAGTACGAAAGCAGCACAAGGCCAATTCCCCCGCCTCCGACCATGCCGACGACCGTCGAAGAACGCAAATTCACTTCAATGCAGTATAAGAACCAAGAAATAAACCCTCGCAAGCAAGACGGCAGAATTCCGTGAAACACAACCTGAATAAACGAAGCTCCTGCCGCTTGCAAGCTTTCCAAATTATCTTGGGAAATATCGTCGATCGTTTCGGCAAAGGCTCGCACCATAAAAGCGTAACTGCTGATACAAAGCGCGACAAAGCCCACACCTGTGCCGATTCCCAAAGACGAGAAAAGAATAAAGGCCCAAACGAGCGCCGGAATGTTCCGAAGGAATGTGGCAAAGCCTCTGACAAACTTGGGCGATTTTTGAATCGGGGAAACGCGCTTGCTTGCAAAAAGGGCTGTCACAAAAGCGAGTACCGCTGCGACCGATGTCGAGGAAAGCGCCATACAGATCGTCGTCAATATCCCCTGAAAAATCGCTTTCAGCTTTAAGCCTGTCGGAACAGCCGGCGGAAAGAAATCATCAACGATAAACGAGCGGAAATTTTCCATGTTGAAGAAAATTTCAAAGGGGTTGTAGCGAGCAAAACAAGTACTTGCCACAAAAAGCCCCACAATGCTAAAAAAGAGAATGGTAGTCAACCGCTTTTCAGACTGCATAGGCTTGCTGCCAATCCTTTTCATCGGAAACTCCCGCAACCAAATTTGAAACAGACGTGCCATAGATGCGTTCCAGTACAGAATCCGAAAGGGATTCCGGTTCTCCGTCAAAGACGATTTCCCCGGCATGCAGCCCGATGATTCTTGTCGAATAGCGCATGGCGACATCCACCTGATGCAAATTGACGAGACAAGGGATGCCCCGTTTTTGCGCGGTCGATTTCAGAAGATCCATGATGACTTTTGCACTGGACGGATCCAGGGAAGCAATCGGTTCATCGCACAAAAGAATCTTTGGATCTTGGATGATCGCACGGGCGATTCCCACGCGCTGTTTTTGTCCACCGGAAAGGTTTCCTGCTTTGTTGTAGCCGAATTTTTCAAGACCCATTTCTTCTAAAAGAGTCCAAGCCTTTTCCTTGTCCGCTTCCGGATACAGACCTAAAATTCCGCGGATACCGCTCATGTGCCCCAAGCGACCGTGGAGCACATTCTGCAAAACGGAAAGATTGTAAACCAGATTGTAATTCTGAAAAATCATTCCGATTTTAGAACGGTTCTTGCGAAGCTTGCCGCCACGAAGGGCCGAAACATTTTCGCCATCAAAAAAGATGTTCCCTTCGGTCGTGGAAATTAATTTGTTGATTGAGCGTAAAAGGGTAGATTTTCCCGATCCCGAAGGCCCGATGATGGAGATAAATTCTCCAGGGCGAACGGAAAGGGAAACATCTTTCAAGGCACAAACTCCATTCCCATAGCGTTTCGTCACATGGTCAAAGGTTAAAATCGATTCCATCTGATTTTCCAAAAGCCTTATTGATTGATGTTGTGATTGAGAGTCACGATGGCTTCGTAATCTTCTTTGGATGTCGGAACAAATCTTGCGCCGGGAACTTTGATGACCTTTGCAAAGTACGCTGCGTTATCGTATGTCGTCAAAAATCGGACAAGCTTTGTTTTGAGTTCCGGAGAAACCGTTTTGCCGATGATCATCGCCTCTGCAGGAATCGGTGATGAAGAATGGATAATCTTGACAGCACCTTCTTTCGCATTGCCGTTTGCAATTTCCGAAGCGAGAATCTGGTCGGAAATCGGAACGACATCGACGTCCCCCTTGATAACCGCCTGCAGACCTGCCTGATGTTTGCCGGAGAAGCTGACCGCTTCAAAGAATTCCCCGTTCGTATGAATGATGTCGGAATTCAACTTTTCTGCGGGGAATGCGTTCATGATTTCCGATGTCGGTACCAGATTTCCCGATGTCGAGTTGGGATCGACAAAGGCGATCTTTTTACCCTTGGCATCGCGGAGGGTGTTGATCCTTTCATTGTCGCTTTTCGCGATAAAGACGGAACGGTACGTGGCGAGCTTTTTGTCTCCGTTGGGAGCCTTCATTACGATCGGTTCCGCGTTCGCACGTTCCATGGCAAGGGCGACGGAAAGTGCTCCGAGATAAGCCATGTCGGCCTTGCCCGTGCGAAGTGCTTCGATGATTGCGTTATAGTCCGAAGCCTGAATTTCCTTCACTTCCATTCCGAGAGCCATACCTAGATCTTTCGCAAGACCGTTGCGCGCATCGGTACTCTGTTCCGTGGATTCGTTCGGAGCATAAGCAATGGTGAACGTTTTTTTCGCGGACGCTTCACTGCAACCGTAAATCGAGAAGATGCAAGCCGCCAAAATGATTGTCGATTTCAGCAGGAAGATGGCGAACAGTTTTAATTGCGTAATGGGATTCAAATTCATCGTTTACTCCTTTATCCTGTTGAGGATTTGTAAAACATTTTCGGTTGTGAGTGGAATAGGGTTGTTGTCCGCACGCCCCCGGGTCATACTTTTTTCCGCAGCTTCCTTTAAGGATGCGTCTGTTGCCCCCCATTTGGAAAGTCGCGTTTCAAAACCCGCTGCGGAGAGGTACTTTTCAATCAAAGGCTGAATTTCGTCGATCGATTCGACGCCAAAACTTTCCAAAAGACGAGGAAGGTTTGAAATC
Organism: Hallerella sp.; assembly: GCF_022776125.1. Lineage (NCBI taxonomy): Bacteria > Pseudomonadati > Fibrobacterota > Fibrobacteria > Fibrobacterales > Fibrobacteraceae > Hallerella > Hallerella sp. Next base: position 51,348 of record NZ_JALFIA010000016.1, read on the forward strand.
ATCGGCTCGTTCAATTTGAAAACCCCACCTAAGAGCAGAGCCACGGCGACTCCGTGCGGAATGTGATAAAGCATCGTCAGCGGATACGAAATAGAATGACAAGCCGTCGTGTGCGTATTGCTAAAGGCGAGCCCAGCCAAAAGGCTTCCACGGCTTAATATTTCTGACGCAATTTTCAAATTTCTCTTTTCAATTACAGCCGGAAGAGCTGTAAACACTGCCCGAATCGCATCCAAGGCGTATATCTTGGAAATATCATTTGTCGATTTTGCCCAATAGCTTTCGACGGCGTGGCAGACAGCATCCAAGGCCGAAGAGACGGCCAGCTTCGTCGGCAGTTTTTCGGTGAGCTTCGAGTCTGCAAAAGCGGCATAAGCATAATTGTCCGTCGTTTCAATCGAGAACTTTTTCAGATTTTCCGTATCCCAGATGGTCGCCCAGCAGGTTACTTCGCTGCCCGTTCCCGAAGTCGTCGGAACGCCAATCCAGCGGAGGGCTCCTTTTTTATAATTCTTCTCGGCAATTCTCTTGCGCAAATCTTCGACTGACGCAATCTCTTCGTCGCGGATCATGCAAAGCGATTTTCCGAGATCCAAAATGCTCCCGCCGCCTACAGCAATTACCAGTTCTATCTGGAATCGTAGTGTCTTTTGGTAAATCGCAAACAAATCTTCGATTTCTGGATTCGAAACGGAACATTCTTCCACCACGACATTCGGAAATTCTTCCATCAGTTTTTGAAAACCTTTCTGCTCCAAAACCGACTTATCCCAAACAAGAAGCAGAATCTCGGAATTCATCTCATTTTGCAAAGCCTCTTTGCAAACTTCCGGAAGTTCCGAAAGGCAACCTCTACCTTGGTAAACGCGCACCGAATTGTAAAAGTAATTCATCAAACTACCTCAACTTTTCATCGATCTTTTTCACCAATTCCGGAAGATCCGCTATGGAATCGATTACGAAATCGGCTCCCGCTTCGAAAAACTTTTGCTGCGCCACCTGTTTTGCATACCAGCGTTCACCGCTCGAAAGCTTGTCATACTGCTCCTTCGAAAATCCAAGAACGCTTGAACCTGTCAAAACGCCCACCGACCAGGCTCCCGCATTTTTTCCTTCCGCAATATCGACAAGCGTATCGCCCACCTTGATGACATTCTTCGGCGGGTACACCTGCAAACGCTTCATGCATTCAAAAACCATAAATGGCTTGGGGCGACTAAAGCCGCAAACATCCGGCGTTACACAGCAATCCACTTCATAGCCTTCCCGTCTTGCCTGCTCAAGAATCGGCTTCATGATTTCTGACGAATAGCCCGTCGTACTTCCGATTTTTACGCCGCTTTCCCGAAGCTTTTGAACCGCCTCCGGGACGCCTTCGATGACATGGCTGTAATCTTGAACGACCATTTTCAAGTTGGCTTCAAAGAGATCATAAATCCGTTCGACATCATTTTCGTCCCAATCCCGATTTTGGGTGTTTTTCCAAAATGTCGTGCCTTCCTCTGTGGAGAGCAGCGTACGAATATGGTCTTTCTTTTCCATGCCCATCGGACCTGCGATTTCTTCTAACGTGAACTCAAGTCCAAAATGTTGAAAAGTCTTTTCAAAAATTTGCAGCGGAGCACGGGAGCCGAAATCAACTGTGGTTCCAGCCCAATCAAAGACTATCATTTGTACGGAGTGAACTTTTGTATTCATCATAACCTCATTTTCTCTTTTCACGCATGAATGTAGGTTGTGAATGTAAAGTTTCCATGATTTTACAGTACGCTCTCTGTAAAATCGTTTTCCCGTTGGATGTCGATTTTTTAAGGATTTTAAAACAAAAGAGGTTCCCTTCCGCAGAAGAGAACCTTTTTATTTTCACGAAGCGCACCGCAAGTGCGCAAAACGTTTACTTGGCAGCTTGAGCCTGGATAGAAGTCAAAGCGATCGTATAAACGATATCTTCGACGAGAGCGCCGCGAGACAAGTCGTTCACCGGCTTGGCAAGCCCCTGGAGCATCGGGCCAACGGCGATCACGCCCTGAGCGGAACGCTGAACAGCCTTGTAGCAGATGTTACCGGCGCAAAGGTCCGGGAACACGCAAACGGTAGCCTTGCCAGCAACAGCACTGCCCGGAGCCTTGAGCTTTGCCACGCTTTCGGTCGTTGCCGCATCGTACTGCAGCGGGCCATCAATCGTGATGTCCGGACGAGCGTCTCGCACAGCCTGCGTTGCTGCCATGCAAAGTTCCACATCGTCACCCTTGCCGCTCTTGCCGGTACCGTAGCTGAGCATTGCCACACGAGCCGGAAGATTGAAAGCCTTTGCAGTATCGTGGCTCTGGATTGCGATGCCAGCGAGTTCTTCTGCAGTCGGGTTCAGGTTAATGGCGCAGTCGCCAAACACAAAGACCTGAGACGGGAGACAAACAAAGAAGACCGAGCTGATGGACTTTACGCCCGGAGCGCACTTGATCACCTGCAGAGCCGGACGCACTGTGTCTGCGGTAGAGTGGACAGCGCCCGAAACGAGACCGTCGACTTCATCCTTCTTGAGCATCATCGTGCCGAGGAATACCGGGTCCTTCAAAACTTCACGAGCCTTTTCTTCGGTCATGCCTTTTGCCTTGCGGAGTTCCACGAGAAGCGGAACATACTTTTCGGCGAGTTCTGCGGTCGGTTCTATGATTTCAAAGCCTGCCGGAACCGTGAGGTTCTGGCGAGCGGCTTCGGCTTCGACGTCGGCCTTTTTCGCGATGAGGACCGGGATTGCGATTTTGCGTTCGTAAGCTTCGATAGCAGCCTTGAGAGTGCGCGGTTCAGCGCCTTCCGGGAGAACGATGCGCTTTAAACTACGGGAAGCGAGCTTGATCAAATTGCGACGGAATTCCGCCTGGGAAATGCGATGTTCGCATTCTGCAAAAAGGATCTTCTTCACGGCGTCTTCATTCGCCGAGTCACCGTCTGCGAGTACAAAGGCAACGCGGGTCTTTGCAGCCGCAAAGTCCGCAGCGACGATGGCTCCGTTTTCATCGGAATCGGCAACGAGAATCACGTCGGCATCGAGAGCGGCAGCGATCTGGATATTCAAAGTTTCACTGCGAACGGACTGTTCGAGCGACACACCGGTAACGACAAAAGCTTCTGCGGCAGAGTCCTGCACAGCGCCGACGAGAGCTTCCATCGAAGCGTCTGCACCCTGGGACTGCAAAACGGTCGGCACCATTTCCGTAGCGACAAAAGATTCTGCGGAAGCGACATTTTTTTTCACAACACTCAGGACAGATTCAGCAGCCTGGGCAAGATTTACACCGGCGGAAGCCGGGAGAACGAGAAATACGTGTTTCATAACTAACTCCATTTCGTATTCTTGCTCTAAAAATAGCATTTAAGAAGGCTTTGGGCGAACGGAATTCTTCTTTAATTGGTAGCAGAGAGAACCCCGGCTGATTCCAAGGATTTGCGCGGCCCGACTCTTATTATTGTGACATTCCTGTAGCACTTCTAAAATGTTTTTCCACGACGGCGTATTGCCTGTTCGGTAAACCGTGCGTCCTTCCCGTGCATAGCTTGCGTGCATCGAATGCAAATCCCAAGGTTCCCCGGCAAGAATTTCTTCCAAAGAGTCTCCCAGGTTCTGCAACAGTTGGTAGCGTTCCAGAACGTTCTTCAGCTGGCGCACATTTCCCGGCCATGGAAAGCGGCAAAGGCTCTTCAATTCGTCGGCAGAAAGCGGTCTTGCAGAAAGCCCCTGCCAAATCTCCACCGCAATCGCCCTGAGTTCATCTAAACGTTCCCGCAAAGGCAAAAGCCGTATCGGGAAAACGTTCAGGCGAAAGAAAAGGTCCTCGCGAAAGCGGCCCGTTTTGACCGCCGCCTGTAAGTTCCGGTGCGTCGCACAGACAAGCCTAAAGTCCACGGAAATGCTCTGTTGCGTCCCCACGGGCGTCACCGCACGTTCCTGCAGAATCCGAAGCAGCCTCGTTTGACTTTCAAGCGGAAGCTCGCCGATTTCGTCCAAGAAAAGAGTCCCATGGTCTGCGGCCCTGACAAATCCGAGCTGATTCGCGACAGCTCCCGTGTACGCTCCGCGGCATGAGCCTTCGAACAGACTTTCGACAAGCCCTGGACTGATCGCGCCGCAGTTCACCGCGACAAAAGGACCTTTGGAACGGTCGCTCATCGCATGCAGTTTCCGGGCCATGACCTCTTTCCCCGTCCCCGATTCCCCGCAAACAAGAACCGGAACCGAAGACCTGGAAGCGATTTCCAAAAGATGCTTTGCGTCTGCCATTCCACCTCCAAAACCAATGTTTCCAAAATGACGCGATTGCATTTAATAAGACGTTTGAAACCTTAAAAAATCCACCAGGGTTTGCTATTTTTTACAAAAAAACTTCTTTTTTTACAAAAGGATACTCAGATGGCTGATCGTATTGTGTGCAAATTCGGCGGAAGTTCCGTTGCAGAAGCCAAGCAGTTTCAAAAGGTAAAGGCTATTGTCGAAGGCGACAAGCGCCGCAAAATCGTGGTCGTTTCCGCTCCGGGCAAACGCAACCCGAAAGAAACGAAGCTCACCGACCTTCTCTACACCACTTACGATCTCGCATCGAAGCATCTCGACTTTTCCACTCCGTGGAAGATGATCTGCGACCGCTATCTGGATATAGCCAAGGATTTGAATCTTGCAACAAAGATCGGCGACGACCTCGCCGCCCTCGAAAACAAGCTCAAGAATGAAATCGACACGGTCACGACGGACTTCCTCGTTTCCCGTGGCGAATACCTCTGCGCCCGCTTAATGGCTGAATATCTCGGCGCCCAGTTCGTCGACTCCTACGATTTGATAGCCTTCGACGAACGTTACCGCATCACCCCGAAGAGCTACGAAACGATCGCCCAGAAGCTCTCTGACGAAAATCAGCTGTTCGTCGTCCCGGGCTTCTACGGCGAAGGCCCGCGCAAGCAGGTGAAGACATTCTCCCGCGGGGGTTCGGACATTTCCGGCGCCGTGCTCGCAAACGGTATCAACGCCATCGTCTATGAAAACTGGACAGATGTTTCCGGTATGCTCATGACGGATCCGCGCATCGTCGAAAATCCGAAGCCGATCAGCTACGTCAGCTACCGCGAAATCCGCGAACTTTCTTACTCGGGCGCAAGCGTTCTCCACGACGAATCCATCGCACCATGCCGCGCCAAGAACATCCCGATCAACATTCGCAACACGAACCGCCCGGAAGACGCAGGCACAATCATCGGCCCGACTCCGGAAACCACCGACTACCCGATTACCGGCATCGCTGGTCGTAAGGGCTTCTCCATGATCTACATCGAAAAGAGCATGATGAACAAGGAAGTCGGTTTCGGTCGTCGCATCCTCGCCATTCTCGAAGGTGAAGGCCTTTCTTATGAACTGAGCCCGAGCGGCATCGACTCCATGTCCATCGTCGTGGATACGAAGTCTTTGGAAGCCGTGCAGGAAGCCGTTCTCGAAGACATTCTCCTTCAGATGCACCCGGACCGCGTGAAGGTCTTCCCAGGCATCAGCCTTGTCGCTACCGTGGGTCACGGCATGACGAACAAAGTCGGTATCGCCGCGAAGCTTTTCAACGCTCTTGCCGAAAAGGAAATCAACATCCGCATCATCGACCAGGGATCTTCGCAGATCAACATTCTCGTCGGTGTGGACGAAGCGAACATGGAAATCGCAATTCGTGCCATTTATGATGCCTTTGTGAAATAGTTAATTTATATTCAGTTTGATCTGTCGGGTATGGCAGCTCTTTTCCTTCAGGGGACATTTTATGTTTGAATCTTATTATCAGGATGATATCGACGCAGTCAATGCGAAATTCGAAGCACAGAAGATTGCATTTGCGCCACTTTCTTTCCAGGCTGCCCGCGCACTCCGTGACTTTGGCATTTTGGAACTTGTGAGCAAATCTCGCCGCAAGGGCATCACCGTTAAAGAAATTTCCGAAAAGACTGGCCTTTCCGAATATGGCGTCGGCGTTCTGATGGAAATGGGCCTTGGCATGGGCATGCTCAAGCTGAAAAAAGATTCCCCGGAAGACAATCTTCTATACACGCTCAGCAAGGTCGGCTTCTTTGTGATGACCGACGACATGACTCGCGTGAATATGGACTTTTCGGAAGACGTCTGCTACGCAGGTGCCGACGACCTCGCCGAATCCATCAAGAACGGCAAGCCGGAAGGTTTGAAGCATTTCGGCAAATGGACGACCGTTTACGAAGGCCTTTCCCAGTGCAGCGACCAGTTCAAAAAGAGCTGGTTCGGATTTGACCATTTCTATTCCGACCTCGCCTTCCCGGAAGCCCTTCCGATCGTTTATTCGAAGCCGGTCAAGCGCCTTTTTGACATCGGCGGCAACACGGCAAAGTGGGCTATTCAATGCTGCAAGTACAATCCGGATGTTCAGGTTTCGATTATCGACCTTCCGGGTCAAACGGCTGTAGCCGAAAAGAACGCGAAGGCAGCAGGCTTTGAAAATCGTATTTCCACAATCCCGTGCAACGTTCTCGACAGCACCACGGAATTTCCGAAAGGTGCCGATGCCATTTGGATGAGTCAGTTCCTCGACTGCTTCTCCTTGCATCAGATCACCAAGATCTTGAAGAAGATTCACCCGGCTGCCAGTTCCGAAACCGACATTTACGTACTCGAACCTATTTGGGACAAGCAACGTTTTGAAGCCGCAGCCTATTCGCTCCAAGCGACTTCGCTGTACTTCACCTGTATTGCAAACGGCAATAGCAAAATGTACCGCTTCGATGAATTGAAGAACGCCATTGAAGATGGCGGCTTCGAACTGAAGGAAGCCCACCACAACTTGGGCATCAACTGCTACACCCTTTTCCGTTTCCGCAAAAAATGAGCCTCTACGTCAAAAAATTCTCCGCATGGACAGATGCAGAAAATCCGCCAAAGATTGCCTTTGTGCCGATGCTCTTCCGCAGGCGTTTGAGCGCAGCGACCAAGATGGTCGTCTATACGGTTCACGAAGTTTCGGAAGGTCTTCCTCCCGTGCACATAACGTTTGCCTCCGAATTTGGAGAAATCCAGCGTCAGTACAAGATTTCGGAAGGCATTCTCGCCACGGGTGAAGTTTCACCGGCGCAGTTCAGCCTTTCGGTTTTCAACGCTCCGGTTTCTGCCGCGTCGATTACCGAAAAGAACATGGTTGGCTACAGCGCGGTCTTTGCGGGTAAAAAATCCTTTGAAAATGGCTTGAAGGAAGCGGCAGCGCCTCTTCTTTCGGGTCGTGAAAAGGAACGCATTTTTGTCTTTGCAGACGAACATTTGCCAGAAACCTACGCTTCTATTTCGAACTATCCGAATGCCGTATGCGCGATTGCACTGCGTCTTTCGACAGACGCGCAAGATGCGATTTGCGAACTCGATTTGTCGCCACTCCCTGAAGGTAATTCTGCAGCTGATCAAGCCTTGACTTTTTTGAAGACTCGACTGCCACAATGAAACTTATTCAAAGACTCGTCTATGTTTGGCGGCTGTTCGCCAAGGTAATTTCGTACGCTTCGTTTGGCGGAGCAAGCGCCCTGTTCTCCTGCATCTTCCCGATTATCTTTGTGCTTTCGGGCTTTAACAAAGAGCGTTTCAAGACGATGTCCCGTGCGGTGAACTTGCGCTGGTTCAAACTGTTCGTTTGGGAAATGACAGTCCTCGGCATTTTGAAGCTGAACGTAAAACACTCGGAACGCATTCAGGATATCCATTCCTGCGTCGTCGTAGCCAATCACCCGTCGCTGTTAGATGTCGTGATGCTCTTTTCGATTATTCCGAACGTGAACTGCATCGTCAAAGGTTCACTCGGAAAAACGTCGTTCATTCACAACGTGATAAACACGCTCTTTATTCCAAATTCGCTTTCTTTTGAAGAACAGATGGCTCGTGCCTCGGAAGGAATGGAATGCGGAGAATCGCTGATTATTTTCCCCGAAGGGACGCGCACGCGTCCGGGAGAACCGTTGCAGTTGAAAAAGGGGGCCGCTCGATTCGCTTTGCACAGCTACCATAAAGTGCAACCGATCTACATCGGCGGAAACGAAAAAATCGGGCTTCGGAAGCATGACAAATACTTTAGCTTCCACCCGACCGAGCGTTACCACTACAATCTCGACATTCTCGAACAGATCGATACAAAAAAATATAGCTCCCATCCGAACCCCGCAGCGGTCAATCTCTTGACCGAAGAACTGCGAGAAATCTTTGAGAGCTATCGAAAGAACGATCCAGAAAATCCGGCGAATCTTACACGCGCTTAAAGATTAGCGACGTGTTGATTCCGCCGAACGCGAAATTATTCGACATCACATATTCGGTGTCGATTTCGCGACCTTCGCCCACAATGTAATCGAGCGATGCGCAAGCCGGATCCACATTCTTCAAATTCAGGTTCGGAGCAAACCACTTGCGATTCATCATCATAATGGAGAGCCAGGCTTCAATACCGCCGCACGCACCGAGCGAGTGACCAATGTAAGTCTTCAAGCTGCTAATCGGCACTGCGCGGCCCTTGAAGGCACCAAACGTCGCCTGGGATTCTGCGACGTCACCGTTCTTTGTCGCCGTACCGTGGCCGTTCACATAGCCGACCTGTTCCGGACCGATTCCCGCTTTCTTCAAAGCGATTTCGAGAGCGATCTGCATGGTTTCCTTCTTCGGATTCGTCAGATGGTTGCCATCCGTATTCGTGCCGAATCCGACGAGTTCTGCGTAAATATGAGCGCCGCGAGCCTTGGCGTGTTCATATTCTTCAAGGATCACGGTACCAGCGCCTTCACCCACCACAAGGCCGTCACGATCGCGGTCATAAGAAGCCGGGGTAATCTTCGGCGTGTCATTCTTGACGCTCGTGGCAAAGAGAATGTCGAACACGGCGGAATCTGTCGGGTTCAATTCTTCTGCACCGCCTGCGATCATCACATCCTGTTCGCCACTTGCAATCGCTTCTGCAGCGTAACCGATGGAAAGACTTCCTGCCGTGCAAGCGGTGTTCGTCGTAATCAAACGGCCCGTTAATCCGAGAAGCACGCTGATGTTCACCGCGCAAGTCTGCGGCATGCAGCGGATGTAAGACGTTGCCGTAATCTTTGTCGAGTCATTCTCCATAATCATCGACATGAATTCTTTAATCGCATCGAAGTTGCCCATGGAAGAACCGTAGGCAACGCCCACACGGCCCGCTTTGAGTTCCGGGTCGTTCAGGTCGTAACCGGACTTGATCAAAGCCTGTTCCGCAGTCATATAAGCCATCTGAGCGACACGGCCCATGCCGCGCGTCATCTTACGCGGTAATTCCGGGAGGTCGAATGGAATCGGTGCGGCAAGACGTGTATTGATTTGCTCGTATCTGTCCCAGTCCGGCATGCGGACAACACAGTTTTCATACTGATGCAATCTTTCGAAGATGGCTTCGTCATCCATACCGAGAGGGGAAAGAGTTGAACCACCCGTAATCACAACACGACGGGTCATGCGAGACCTCCATTCACAGAAATAACCTGGCGCGTAATGTAGGCAGCGCCTTCCGAAAGCAGGAATACAACCGTTGCAGCCACTTCTTCCGGCTTACCGACACGATGCATCGGGATCGACGGCAAGATCATATCGACCGGAGCGTCCTTGATCATTTCCGTTTCAATCACGCCCGGAGCAATGCTGTTCACGGTAATGCTGCGGCTGCCGAGTTCCACGGCAAGTGCCTTGCTCGCCGCGATAATGCCGCCCTTACTTGCGCTGTAATTGACCTGTCCACGGTTGCCGATCACGCCCGAAACGGAAGCAATCGTAATGATACGGCCCTTGCGCTTGCGGCACATCGGCATCACGAGCGGGTGCAAAACATTATAGAAACCGTTCAGGTTCACATCGAGAACCTTATCCCAGTATTCATCCGTCATCGCCGGGAATGCGGCGTCACGGCAAATGCCCGAAGAAAGGACCACGCCGAAGAAAGCGCCGTTTTCCTTCACATCCTTTTCAAGAATCGTCTTGCAGTTTTCACGATCTGCGACGTTGAACTGAATCAGCTGAATCTTGTCGCCGTATTCCGCCTGAAGTTCCTTCAGGGATTCTGCATGGCTGTTGTAATGCGCCACAACCTGATATCCCGCCGCGAGAACCGCTTTGACTATCGCAAGTCCAATGCCACCGCTTGCACCGGTGACGAGAACGCGTTTTACATCATCCATTCTTATACTCCTAAAGTCTTTTTCGGATCGTCCACTTCGACCGTATTCATCGTAGCGGTAGCGACCAGGTTATCATTCACAAAAATCTTTCCTTCAAACGTTACCGCCATATCCATGCGAACCGTCTGATGCACCCAAATGTGGACCGTCGAACCGACCGGGAAAACATTCGTTTCCGACTTGAAATTCGTCACGCTCAAAATGAAGCCCATCTTTGGAGGGGTATTTGTTTTGAGTCCGACAAGGCCCATCATTACGGAAACGCTCTGAGCCATATATTCAAAGCCAATCCAGACAGGGACGCCGCCGTAGGATTCTTCAAAGAACATACTCTTTTCGGTAATGTCCACTTCCGTTTCGACTTCCGTTTTTTCAAAATCATAAGAAATCACGCGATCCAGCAAATGCATGTGTCCCTTATGCGGAACAAGCGCTGCTACTTTTTCGTGAGTATCAAATTCAGTCATTAGACATTCCTCGATAAAATGAGCGAAACATTACAACCGCCAAAGCCAAAGGAGTTGCTCATGCAAATATTCAAACGTTTTGCCGTTTCACCGTTTTTCACCAAGCGAATTTCCGGAATCGAAGGATCGCGTTCGCCATCAAAGACGTGCATCGGAAGCACGTGTTCCGTATTTTCATCCGAAAGGGTGAGGCAGCAGAAAGCGGCTTCGAGAGCACCCGCAGCGCCGAGCGTGTGGCCGGTCAATCCCTTTGTTGAACTTGCCGGAGTATCGTTGCCAAAAACGCGGTTCACAGCTACGCTTTCCATCGCATCGTTCAGCTTGGTACCAGTTCCGTGCAAATTGATGTAGTCGATATCGGCAGCGGAAAGTTCTGCGTCCTTCAAAGCCTTATCGATCGCCTGCACAGCGCCTTCACCGTCTGCACGCGGAGCCGTCACATGGTCCGCATCCGCGCTTTCGCCAATGCCGACTACCTTGAATTTTGCCTGACCCGGCTTTTTAGAAACGAGGAAATAAGCGGCACCATCGCCGATCGTAAGACCGGTTCTATTCTTGCTGAACGGAATCGTCGGAGAAAGCGAAACCGCTTCCAAAGAATCAAATCCGAGGACGACCGTTTCCGTCGCAATGTCCACGCCGCCGACAATCGCCGCATCACAGAAACCCGCTTCAAGCCAATTTCTTGCCGAAGCAAAGGCGCTCGCACTCGAAGCGCAAGCCGACGAATGCGTAAAGATCGGACCCGTCAAACCGAAACGCTTTGCAATGTATTCCGCAGCGAAATCCGCCTGTTGCATTTTAAGCTCGTACTTCTTTGGATAGGAGCCCGTCTTTTGAAAAGAATCGAGACCTGCAAGAGAAGCTTCCGAACCATTATCACTAGAACCGATAAATACGCCGATACGATCTGCACCGAATTCCTTTACCGCTTCACAGACCGAAGTTTCCATCTGCGAAAGAACCACTTCCGAAAGGCGGTTCACATGGTTGTCGTAATAAGCGTCCTTTACCTGCGGCAAGGAGCTCTGCGGAATTTCGACCACATAGCGTTCCTTTTCACGGAACTTCTTTTGGACAAACGCGGGGCGGGTACCGTTCTTTAACGCCTGCCAAATGGTCTTTTTGTCAGAACCTAAAGCAGAGCAAAGTGCAAAGTCATGAATGTACAAGGGAGCGCTCATTCTTTGATCTCGGATTCAATTTGATAACTGTAATGGCGAAGTAGATTCTGCAACACGATTTTGTTGCCTCTCTTTTCCATTTTTAAGATTGCGGTCTTGCCGTCAAAAAGGGTGCGGTGTAAAGCATCCCCATCTTGGGACTCTGCAAACGTGAATCCTGCGGCATCAAAATTTTTCTGCAAGACCGAAGCAGGATAATAGCAGAACTGAATGTCTGCAATTATATATTCGGGCTTCATCTTTTCCGCGTTCATCCATTTGCTGTTGAAAGCCAAGGAATCTTTCGTGTAAACGAGTTCCGCGATTGTGTTTCCCATGGAGCTAAAGAGCATCATGTGCACAGTCGTGTCATTCAAGAGCATCCAGGATTCACCGGAGAATTTCTTTTCGCCGTAAGAGCCTGTCATCAGCTGATTTTCTTCGACAGAAATTCCGCTGTTTTGCGGTTCGATCAGCTGAATGTAGCGGGCGTCCGAGTAGTAAATTTTCGCAGAATTCCCCGCCACCGCAGAATGCGATGTACACGCCGTCAGAACCACCGCTCCCAACGCAGCCAAAGCTTTCACGCTATGATGAATCTTACTTACCCACATTTTGTTGCAATATAGAAAGTGAATCAATCTCGCGTAAACGGTGAAAGGAGGAAACAAGCAGAAATCCCAAGCAACACGGCAAGGCCTAAAACCGATACAGGAGCAAATCCGCTGAGCGAAAGAGTTCCGAACGAAATCAAGGTCGTCGCCGCCGAAAGCATCACGGCTAAAGCCGTTGAATCCGCATGATTTTGCGCATCCTTAAAGAAAAGGGCATAATCGATACCGATGCCGAGAACGAGAATCAAACCAGTGATTGCAAAGAAATTCACCGGGATTTGCAGATAACCGAACATCGACAGCGTAAAGAAGCAACCGAGCACCGGAGCACGGACAATGCGCAAAGAATTTCGCCAAGAAAATACGAACGAAAGAATAAAGCAGACCGCAAAATACGCAAAGGCGACAAGCGAAAGCGCCGTGAGTGAAAGTTCCGTCAAGGCGGCGTTCACTTCCTGAATCTTGTTCACCGCGTAAATGCCGTTCGACGGGTCCGCATAATCCTTCGGATTGAACATTTCGGACGCGTGCATCGGAAGGACGGCGCTGTAATACTTGCCCGAAATTTCTCCGATCCAGAGCATGTCACGGACGCTCGAAAGCTGTTCCGGAAGATCTTCGAATTCCGCTGTATTTTCATCCATTTCGACAGTGGCAAAAAGCGTCTTGCCCGGATTTTTCACAGGATGGATCTTGAGCTGTTTGCAAAGGTCCTTATAGCGGAGAGGAAGCGCTCTCGAAAGCAGAGAATCCAGAGCGGTCCGTTTTGCCGAAGACGGTGAAAATTCCGAAAAGGCGAGGTGCGACTTCAAAAGAGAGTCCCGTTCCGCTTCACGGAGCTTTTCCGTCAGCGTTTCTTCCTTTTGCAGCACTTCTTCGACCGAGTTTCCGCTCACAATAAAGTACGTCGGAGCGATTCCCGAATTCATCCACTTCGCGGCCTTCATTTCCGAAGCGCCGAGTTCCGGAGCGACCGTGTACATGGAACGGATATCCGTCTGCACGTTCAGCTGCACAATGCCCGGAATAAGAGCGCCTGCCGCCATCACGAAAATGATATAACGGGCGATCTTCGGAATGCGCTCCAGTTTAGAATAGCCCGCAAGAATCACCTGGGCGACCTTTAACGAGAACTTCTGTTCGTTCCGCAACCTTTCCGACACAAACGGGAATACGAGCAAAACAGAAAGGAGCGCACTCGCAAGCCCCACCATCGAGAAGAACGCCATCTGACGGAGGATCGGGAAGTCCACAATCATGAGCGCGATGTAGCTGAGTTCCGTTGTCATGAAGCCGAGGAGCATGCTCTTGACCTGAGCTTCCTTGTCAGCAAAATGGTGCAGTGCGTAGTCAATGCTCACACCGATCACGCTCGTTCCAAAGATGAACGTAAAGACGTGTATTTCATGGAAAGTCGCAAGCGTTGCGCCCATTGCCGCAAGAATCGCTACGGCGATCGAACTGAGAGTCGTTACAATGGGAACTGCCGAACGGAAGACGAGCAAGAGCAACAGCAGTACCGCCGCAGTCGAGATTCCTGAAATCCAGCCGATTTCAACTTGAGCCTGTTTTGAACTCGAATAGCTGTGGAACGGGACGCCGGACTTTTCTACGCGCAGGTTGGGGAACTCTTCCTGCAATTCTTCGATTGTGTCGTCTAAAATGCCAAGAATATGATCGCCCGAAGCAAACGCCGAAGCGTCCTTGGAAAGTTCCGCATTGATAAACACATAGGTTCTGCCGGAATCTTGCACGGTCAGCATGTCATCTCGGAGAGTCAAGTGGCTGGAAGCCATCGGCGTCATCGAAAGCATACGGTCCTGCGCCGACTGTGAAAGCAAATACGGATCTTCTTCCAGGCGCGAAAGATCGGTCATCGGGAAAGCGCCGAATACACGGGAAAGAGCCTTGTTATAAAAATAGTCTGCGACTTCAGCGTCTTCCATCGCAAGGATCACCGGATCCTGCATCGAAAAACGTCTATCAAAAAAGAACTTGGAAATCTCGTCCATCGACGAGGCGTCCACCTTCCAAGAAGCAGAACGGATCTGCTTGTTCGCTAGCAGCGTATGACCGATGCGGTCCGCAGCCGTCTTCGCCACCGAAAAATCCGAATCCCCCACAAAGATCATCATCCGAGAAGAAGTCCGAGCCGTGAGCTCATTTTCCGCCGCATGGATTTCCGGAGTCATCTCGGATTCCGGAACGATCGAATACAAGTTCTTATCGACCTTCCACGGGTACGCAATTACCACCGCAACCATCAGTGCGATATGCAAAAGTACCCAAAGGCCTACGTTAAAGAAACGCTTCTTACTTTCCGGACTGCTTGAATTCATAAGTCAAAATGTTTCCTTCACCGTCGACGAGTTCCACCTTTTTCAAATCCTTGTCCCCTTCGAGGACAATCGAAGCAATCGCTTTCCGAATGGTCTTTTCCTTGGGAAGCAGACCGACCGACCAACCTTTTTTCTGTTGCAAAAAGAACAGATCAAAACGATTCTCTAAAACAGCGATGTTCCCACTGAGAACGGCGCGCATCGAAGTCGCAATTTCACGGAAAATCACATTATCCGCCGAAGCCATTTTGGTTTTGGAACCATCCGCATTCGTCTGAACAACGCCCGAATCCGAAATCACAAGCTTGGACGCAAAAGGCTTTTCCATGTCCCACGTGATACCGTTCTTCTGCGAAATTTCAAATTTGCCCGAAGATTCAAAAGTCCGTTTGATCTTGACCACGGTACGCTTTTGCGTAAAGGTTCCATGGACCGTTTCCGCAGCGGAAAGGGCCTGCATCACCTTTTGCACTTCCGGAGATTCCAAATTCGCCGGAGACTTCCAAATCGATGCGTCCACGGCAAAAAGCGCCGTTCCGCAAATCAAGAGAGCCATAAAAAAAGACTTATACATTTTCTTCCTTTGCCAAAGCCATTTTGACTTTTTCCACAAAATCCGGCGGCGTCGAGAACATGGATTCCTTCGTCGAAATCTTGACCACCATCTGCGTGCTTTCCGCCTTGGTAATCACCTTGCCCGTTTCGAGGTCAATGAATCTGTACTTGAGCTTCATGCAAACGTCATATTCCACAAGGGAGACTTCCACGCGCACCTTCTGCATAAAGCGGAGCGGTCGAATGTACTTGAGGTTCATTTCGACGACAGGCCAAGCGTAGCCCGCCTTTTCCATTTCATAATAGTCGTACTTGATTTTTGTAAGCAAAGCACAGCGGGCTGTTTCCATGTACTTCACATAGTTTCCATGCCAAACGACATTCATCGGATCCAAGTCATAAAACTGAACTTCGATATCCGTGTAGGCTTTCAAGATCTTTTCGCTCACGTCGATTCTCCTTTCTGCCAGAAGTTGTAAAAATTATACCACTGATACGGATGTTCCAAGCAAAACTTTTCGAGGTGAGAAGCGTATTCTGCAGCGAGATTTGCCATCTGCTGTTTTTGTTCGAAACGTTTGCCACCGAGTACTGTTTTGGAACGGATAATGTGGAATTCATAGGGCGACGTAATGTCCAAATCTTTTTTGCGGAACGCAAAAATGAAGTAGACAGGCGCCTTCAAAATATTCGCGAGGGCAAAAGAACCTTCCGGGAACTCGGCGGCATCCCCTAAAAAGTTCAGCGGAATAAAACGGTTCTGCGAATTTGCCGAAGTTCTATCGCCTGCAATCGCAACGAGATTTCCCGCCTGAATTTTTTCACGCATGCTGATCGCCGTATCGACGCCGATCGAGTTTGCATCAAAGCTGTTTGTCATCAGCTCGGGATTCAGTTCACGGAGAAGTGCGTTAAAGCACTTCGTTCCCGAAAAATCAACAACCGGAAAAACCTGAAAATTCCGCTTCGTATGTTCCTTGCGATAGCCCGTCAAGGAACGCATCGCTTCGATGTTTCCAAGATGCGAGCAAAGGATAAAAGCTCCCTTGCCGCTGTCGAGCAGGTTCACCAAATCGTCGATGTCGTCGTTCTGGGTTTCGAGTTCCGAAAGCGACATCTTTCCAGCCCAACCTCGAATTTTTTCAATCATCGAAAGGGCAAAGGCGAGAATGTGACGGTACACGGCAAACGGCGGAATCTTTTTTCCCTTCATCTTGGAAACATGTTCCAAAAAAAGTCGCGAGCGTTTGCGGACCGGAGCCGCCCCCAAGTAAAAGAAGAACACCACTATAGCAACTATCAATTCCACAAGTTTACGCGGCAGGTGAATCGTCACCCACAGCATAAAACGGAATTTCCACGCCGTCTTCGACGCTTCTTCAATTTGTGACCAATGTTCTTCAGCCATGTTTTTTCTTTTGAAGCAACAGTTTAGGCAAACGGACAAGCATTCCACAGCAAAGGCGCGTGTGCAGCCAAGAAATTTCCAAATTGTCATGCAACATGCGGAAGTTCGAGACGCCATTTTCCGGATAAATGACTTTCACCGGATAAAAATGCATTTTGACTCCAGCCCATGCAAGACGTACAAGGATTTCAATATCGAATCCCATGCGGAACGTCAAAATTTTATCCAGTACAGGAACGGTCGTCTGGAGCGGATAAACGCGGAATCCGCACATCGCATCCGGAATGTCTTTAGAAAGCGTTTCTACAGCCACCCAAAAGTTCGTGATCTTTCGACCGACTTCACGTCCCTTAGGAACGCTTGCATCATACTGAGGAAATCCACCGACCAAGGATTCGGGGTGTTTCCGAGCCGTCTTCAGCAAAAACGGAATCATCGAGGGATCGTGTTGACCATCCGCATCGATTTGCAGCGCATGGGTAAATCCCGCTTTTAAAGCTTCTTTGCAACCCGTGCAAACAGCACCGCCCTTACCCATATTGACGCTATGCGAAACGACCATCACGTTCGGGATTTCTTCCGCCACCTTTTGCAGCACCTGCAACGCTTCGGGAGTATTTCCGTCATCGACAATGACCACGGGTAAATTTTGAGAGTTCAACTTTTGAACAACTGTACGGACCGTATTTTCATGACGGTATACCGGGACAATGGCACAAGGCTTAAATTCCATTAGGCATTTTCCTTTTTCAGCACGATCGTGCCTCCAGAACAGTTTTTATCGTCTTCACCCGTGATTTTAAAAGCAAGCTTTCCCGTATCCGGAGAATAAGTCTCTTCGATCGTCACCGGATGTTCTGGGAAAATCGGGTTCGAAAATTTGATGCGTTGCATTTTTTCGATTGTCGTCGGAAGCTTCATAAAGCCGCGGAAGAAGCGAAGGATCAAATCGATTTGTACAACCGCCGGAAGCAGCTTGAATTCCGGGAAGTGACCGTCGTAATAATCACTTGTCGCAGGAATCACTATTTTTACTGTCAGTTTGTTGCCTTCCAGATGATACTTGAGAATTTTAAAATTCGGAGATTCGGGAATTTCGAACAAAGCCTGTACCTCACGCGTTTTGATTTTTCCCATTGCATCTTGCGGAAGTTCTTCCAGATAGCGCCATTTTTTGGGCTGCACTGTATTTTCAAGAAATCCGGAAAGATGCTGCTTAAAAAATGCATTCATGTCTTTCTTTTCTACGCCATGGAACTTGGCAACGCCTTCATCGTTCAGCACGATTGCAGCAGCGAGGAACTGACGCTTGCCCGTCATCGGCACCACGCGCACATCACGCACGACACCCGTCTGACGCAAACGGTTTTCCACTTCCGGAAGGGAAATGCGCTTTTCTTCGATCTTCACAATCGAATCTGCGCGGCCCATCAACTGGAACGTTCCATCGTCTTCAATCTTTCCCAAGTCGCCCGTCACAAAGCCGCCGATATCCGTGTAAGAGGAATCGATTTTCAGACAACCGTTTTCCGCAAACGAGATCTTATTCGGCGGAACGGGCGTCCACAATTTCTTTTCCCGAATGCGACGCGTTGCAATCGCACCGGTTTCCGTGCAGCCGTAGATTTCCTGCACGCCGTTCCCCGAAAGTTCTTCAACCCTATTCGCCACTTCATCGGGCAAAAGTCCACCGGCAGAAAGCCAGAATGGCGGTTTCTTGAACGGCAAGGGTTTCTTGCGGTTTGCGGCAAGACGTTTTAAGAAGGCGGGGCTCGCCACGATTACGGCCGGTTCCTTTACAATCTGTTCGAGTTCTTCCGGGAATTCAAAACGAACGCGGCGAATCGGAAGACCTGCAGAAATCGGCACAAAGATCGAGAAAGCCATGCCGTAAATGTGGTGATGGTTCACCGTCATGTAAAAGTTGCGGTTCGCAAATCCGGCAGCAAAGCGTTCGGCAAGAGCATTCGCTTCGTTTTCATATTGCCAGCCTTCCTTCGGGATTTCTTTTGGAACGCCGGTCGTGCCGGACGTGTACATCGCCGCCTTCGCCTGGTTAATATCGAACGGCGTCCACGTACTTTTAGCCGTGTAGGTTTCGATAATCTTCGGAATCTGCAAAGCGCCTTCGGCACCGGTATCGTTCAAAAAGCCGACGTCCGGCTTGCGAATTTCACGAATGAATTCCGGCTGGCGATTGGCGGAAAACAAAATTTTTTTCTGGCTCTGGAAAAGGGCAAAGATCGCAACGAGGAAGTAGTAGACGTCGTCCGCGTTCAAGATCCAAGCTGTGTAAGGTTCCGCTTCAACCGCCTGGCGCACCTTGGAAACGTCCGCCTTAAAGTCCGCCCACGTTTTGACGTCGCCGGAAAGTCTTGTGCCACTGAAGCAGACAACGGAATCGTCCGGGCGAGAGTCCGCTTCAATTTTCGAAAACGGAATGTAAGATTGTAATTGACTTTGTTTCATTTTACGAACTCCAATTTCAGACACAAAAAGAAGTCCCATCAAGATGTATGAAATCAGACCGTTGTACAGCGACCAGATCTTTTCGTCTGCACACAGTACCGTCCACAGCGCAACGGATCCGTTCAGAATAAAAAAGATGCACCAGGTGAGCGTTACCCGGTCGCAGTAGCGTTCGACAGAAGTTCTGTCCGCTGTCTGCAGGATTCGCTTGTCGGCAAAAGTCGCCAAGCGAAAAACAAAGCTCGGCTTTCGAAAGAGAGTCGCGCCAAAAAAGAAAAGCATCCCGACGTTCACAAGAACCGGATAGAACTTGAGAACGAGGGCGTTATCCAGCGCAAAAGCGGCAACACCACAAGCCAAAAGAAAGGCTACAAAGCAGCCTTCCTTCAGTCGCAATGCCGCTCCCGGCTGTTTTTTTCGCGAAGCTGATATTAAATGAAACGCCGCGAGAAGAAGCAACAAAATGCTCAACTTGCGCGGCGAAAGTCCCCAGAAGCGGAGACCGCAGAATACCAGAATCGGATAAAGAACAGAAAGAGCGGCGAAGAGAATCTTCCCCGCTACAGTTTTCATTTCTTTTCTTCAGTACCCTGGGCGAGATCGTTGATTCCGTCCACCACGTCCTGCAGTGTACGCATGCTCTTGAACACTTCTGGATCGATGTTGCGCGGAATGAACGTTTTGAGCTTCACAATCAAGTCTACGGCGTCGATGCTGTCGAGGTTTAGGTCTTCGTAAAGACGAGCTTCCGGGACAACCTTTTCCGGATCCAGTTCAAAATCTTCGATGAGGGCTTCACGGATTTTATCATAAATCTGTTGTTTTTCCATGACTCAGTCCTTTTTGTTGGCAGAGATGTATGCGGCAAGAGCGTCGATCGAAGCAAAATGCTTACGCGTTTCTTCGTTCACCGTAGAGAAGGAAACACCAAAGTTATCCTTGATGGCGATACCGAGTTCAAGAGCGTCTATGCTATCGAGTCCGAGACCGCGACCTTCCTTATTCTGGCCAAACAACGGGGCATCGTCTTCGATGTCCGCCGGTGTGATGTCCTCAAGTTCAAGTGCCTTGATCAGCACCTCCTTAATTTGTACGTTCAATTCAGACATACTATTTTCCGTCCCAATAAAAAAATGTGAGCTCAAATATAAATAAAATTATGCAGAAACCGTTCCAACAAACTCACGGCAAGTCAATTCTGGAGAATTTGTCTTAAAAATCGCACTGCCGACGACAAAAATATTTGCACCGGCCTTCTTCGCTTCCAAAATGTTATCGAGTTTGATACCGCCATCGATTTCAATATCCAGTTCCGGTTTCATCTCACGCAGGGCACGAATTTTATCAAGGCAATACGGGATTAGGCTCTGTCCACCAAAACCCGGATTCACAGACATGACAAGAACCATGTCCACAGAATCCAGCACCCACTTGATATTTTCAATCGGAGTAGCCGGATTAATGCTCACGGCTGGCTTTGCGCCCAGTTCACGAATGCGATTCAAAAGGCGATCCAAATGGATTGTCGATTCCGCCTGAACGGTCACATAGCGCGCACCGATTTTTACAAATTCGTCTACAAAAAGCTCGGGATTGTCAATCATCAAATGGCAGTCGAGAGGAAGCTTTGTCGCCTGACCGATCAAGCCCGAAATTCCGGGCCCAAAACTGATGTTCGGCACAAAGTGGCCGTCCATGATATCAAGGTGAACAAGTCCCGCTCCGCCGTTTTCAATAGCGGTGAGTTCGGACTGCAGGTTGAGGAAGTTTGCGTTCAAGACGCTCGGGGCAATGATTTGAGCTTGTTTCATAATTCCAAATATAGGTATTGAGCGAAAAATGTTTTTTTGTTATTATTTGTTCACAACGAACAAGGAGGTTGATTGATGTCAACACCAAAGAAAACCACAACAAAAGTAACAAAGGGTACTAAGTGCGCAAAATGCGCTCCGAAGGCTACTGCTAAGGCAACAGCTCCGAAGGCAAGCAAGTGCGCCAAGACCACCGCACAAACCGCCACCAAGACTACAGAAAAGACCGCTCCGGCCAAGAAGACCGCTGCAAAAACCGTTGCAAAGACCACCGTGAAAAAGGCTGCTCCGAAGGCTTCCAAAAAGGCTCTCGAAGAAGTCGTGTTCAACGTCTACTCCCCGGATTCCAAGTCTGTCGAAGTCGCTGGTGAATTCAACAACTGGACCCCAGCCAAAATGAAGAAAGGCGAACAGGGCGTGTGGAGCGTCAAGCTGAAACTCGCCGCCGGTACTTACCAATACAAGTTCGTTTTCGATGGCAGCTGGGAAATCGACCAGGCTAACCCAAACCGTGTTCCTGACGGTCAGGGTGGTGAAAACAGCGTCAAAAATGTCTAATCCGATTTTTTCGGAAAACACAATTCGAGAGGGGGTCGCAAATTACGGCACCCCTTTTTGGATTTATGACCGAGCAACTATCGAAAAGCGCGTTCAGGAACTCAAGTGCTTCGATACCGTTCGCTTCGCTCAAAAGGCTTGCCCCAACCTTTCCATCCTATCGATTGTCCGCAATGCCGGCGCAGTCGTAGATGCAGTCAGCGCCGGAGA
The DNA here is from genome assembly GCF_022776125.1 of Hallerella sp. NCBI lineage: Bacteria > Pseudomonadati > Fibrobacterota > Fibrobacteria > Fibrobacterales > Fibrobacteraceae > Hallerella > Hallerella sp. The sequence goes on from NZ_JALFIA010000016.1 coordinate 73,163, forward strand.
AATCATTCGAGCTCTCCGTGCGGGCTACAAGGCGTGCGAAAACGACAAGCAAGTTCCGCAAATTGTCTATTCTGCCGACATCTTCGATCACGACGCAATTGAGCTTGTGAAAAAGCACAACATCCATGTGAACGTCGGTTCTGCGGATATGATCCAGCAGCTCGCCGACGCCGGCGTTCGTTCGAACCTGACTCTCCGCGTAAACCCGGGCTTTGGTCACGGTCACTCGAAGAAGACGAATACGGGTGGACCGCTTTCGAAGCACGGCGTTTGGCATTCCCAATTGAAGGACTGCGTGAAACTCGCACAGGCAAACGGCATGTGGATTACCGGCTTGCACATGCACATCGGCAGCGGTACGGATTTCGAACACCTCGCAACGGTCTGCGACGCCATGCGCGACGCTTCCCGTCGCCTCGGTTCCCATATCCGCATGATTTCTGCCGGCGGTGGCCTTCCGATTCCATACAAGGAAGAAGAAAAGGGCAACCGTATCGACATTCAGGCTTATTATGACCTTTGGGACAAGACCCGTAAGGACATCGCCCAGTCCGTCGGTCACGACGTGGCTCTCGAAGTCGAACCGGGCCGCTACATCGTCGCCGAAAGCGCCGTTCTTGTCGCAGAAATCCGCGCGGTGAAAAAGCAAGAAGACAAGCTTTTCTACCTCGTCGATGCAGGCTTTAACGATCTCGTCCGCCCGTCCTTCTACGGTTCCTACCACGGAATTTCGATCGTTTCCAAAGACGGTCGTGAACTCGGCCCGGAACAAGATGTGATTGTCGCAGGCCCGCTTTGCGAATCCGGTGACGTCTTTACGCAGGAAGAAGGCGGCTACGTAGTCACACGTAAGCTCCCGACAGCCCAAGTCGGCGATTTCCTCGTTTTGCACGACGCAGGTGCTTATGGCAGTGCCATGTCGAGCAATTACAACAGCCGTCGCTTTGCTCCGGAAATTCTCCAGAACAACGGGAAGCTGGAAGTCATCCGCGAACGCCAGACGTTTGAACAGTTAATGGAAAACGAAAAAATCGTTAGCCTTTAATTTCGGATACAGCTGTTAAGCTTATCACATCGCGCCGTTCCAATGCCTTTATTTGGAACGGGGCTTTTTTATATTTCCAAGCGAACCATTATAATTTCATCAGGAAGGAAAATATGACTCTTCTTCAAAGATCCATTGCCGAAGCGATTGGTACATTCTGGCTCGTATTCGGTGGCTGCGGTGCAGCTGTCCTCGCTTGCGGCGTTCCAAACACCGGCATCGGCTATGTCGGAGTTTCCCTCGCCTTTGGTTTAACCGTTCTCACGATGGCTTATGCGATCGGCCACATTTCCGGTTGCCACTTGAACCCGGCTGTAACTCTCGGCCAAGTCGCTGGCGGTCGCTTCCCGGCAAAAGAAGCTCCGGCTTACATCATCGCTCAGGTGATCGGCGGTATCATCGCTGCGGCTGTTCTTTACATCATCGCTAGTCCAGATCTTTCCGCTGGCATCGGCGCTTTTGCAACGAACGGTTGGTCTGACATGGCTAACGCTAACGGTTTGAACGCATTCGGTGGTAAAGTCTTCGGCATGGGTTCCGCATTCCTCATCGAAATGGTTCTCACAGCTGTGTTCCTCTTTGTGATCATGGGCGCTACGGACGGCCGCGCTCCGGCAGGCTTCGCTCCAATCGCCATCGGTCTCTGCCTCACTTTGATTCACCTCATCGGCATTCCGGCAACGAACACCTCTGTGAACCCGGCCCGCTCTACGGCTGTTGCCGTATTTGTCGGCGGTATGGCCTTAAAGCAGCTTTGGCTCTTCTGGGTCGCTCCGATTCTCGGCGGCGTGATCGGCGGTGTGGCTTACAAGGTCCTCGCCGAAAAGAAGTGCTGCTGTGGCGACAAGTGCTGCTGCGAAAAGAAGGAAGAAGCTTAAATTTTTCCGTTTTAACTTGATGTTTTCACTTGAAGAGCCCTACGTGAACGCAGGGCTTTTTTGTAAGCGTTCGTTTATAAACTTTCTCAGAGCTTATCCATCAAGGCTGATTTACGCACAACGACTTTTCTATATTTTCGCCATGCTCAACACGTCTCTTTGCTACATCGAACAAAACGGTTCTTACCTCCTTCTGCACCGCGTCAAAAAGAAGAACGACATCAATCACGATAAGTGGATCGGAATCGGCGGAAAGTTTGAAGAAGGCGAGAGCCCGGAAGACTGCATTCGACGTGAAGCCCGTGAAGAAACAGGCTTAGAGCTAGCCGATCTCAAGTACTGCGGCATCATCACGTTCATCAGCGACGGCATGAACGAAGTCGAATTCATGCACCTTTTTAAAGCGACGCAGTTCACCGGTGAAATCAAGGAATGCGACGAAGGCGCCCTTGAATGGATTCCCAAGGAAAAGTTCGCAGAGCTTCCCCATTGGGACGGCGACCGCATCTTTTTAACGCTCCTCGACCGCGAAGTTCCCTTCTTCTCTTTAAAGCTCACTTACAAGGGCGACGAACTGCAAGAAGCCCTTTTGAACGAAAAACCTGTGAACCCTCACGATTTCGCCTACGGTTCGCTCGCCCCGTTTCCGGCGATGCGACGCAAGGACCGCGAAATGTCTGTGGAAGCGGCTTACGATATTTTAAAGACCGGCGAATACGGCATCCTCGCCACGCAAAATTCCCTCGGCTACCCGTACGGCATTCCGCTGAGCTACGCCTACGACGGAAAGAACATTTGGTTCCACGGAGCAAAAGGCGTCGGCGAAAAAGTCCAGAACTTTGCAAAAGATTCCAAGGTAAGCTTCACCGTGGTCCGCGGTACGGAACTCTACCCGGAAAAATTCAGCACCGCATTCGAAAGTTGCATCGTCTTCGGGCGCGTTCACCCAGCGGAAGATCCCAAAGTCGGCCTGCGCCTTTTAATCGACAAATACAGCCCGGAATACAAGGATGCGGGCGAAGCCTACATCGAACGCGCCATTTCACACACGGGCGTTTACCGCATCGACATTGAACACATCAGTGGCAAAAAACACCTGTAACAGCTTATATTTGGCTACATGGGTGTTCTACAAATCAGCCGAAGCAAAGGCACTCGGTTAGATCAGCTCCGCCAAAATCAATCGACAGGCGCACGCCTTTCTTTGAACTTCTAATCTAAAATTTTAATGTTTTATGTTTTCACGCACGACACGGTCATACGTGTTCATGATGGTCGAAGACGGAAGAATTCCGAGAATTTTTCCACTGGCATTTTTCACGTAAACTTCGCTCAGCGAATGTTTGAGCATGAACTTCATCGCCGTGTGCAAATCCACACTGGCCGGGAGCAGCGGAGAATACGTGACACAGTCGGCGACGAGCAGAACCGTTTTGCCGCCTTCGGTCGAGACGATGTTGCGAAGGACCAGGTTCCAGTCTAAAATGCCGATGTAGCAGCCCTTTTCAAAGACCGGGTACGAATGCACCAATGCGGAATCCGGATGTTCCACATGAAAGGCATTGATATTCCGTTCCGCTTCACAAATCGTTCGGGAAGAATCAAGTTCGAGCACCAGGGACTTTTGCATCACAGATTCAACAGGAATGGTGCGGAGCAGGTCCGGATCCATTTCCAAGCGATGCGCAGGCGAAGAAAACTTGTTCAGCACCTGGCTCCGGTAAATGCTCCACTTGCGGCTAAATGCCACGTGCATCACCGCAGCAATCATGATTCCCGGCAAAAGCTGATAGCTGCCCGTCATTTCGCAAACCATCACAACACCCGCAAGCGGCGCCTTCGCAGAGCCCGCAAAGAACGCTCCCATGCCCACCAAGGCCATCGCCCCCGGCGAAGACAAAGTTCCAGGCGCCACTGTTTCAATCGTCACGGCAAAAGCAGCGCCGATCACCCCGCCCAAAAAAAGCGAAGGCCCAAAAACACCGCCGGCGCCACCGCTACCGACCGTAAACGACGTCGCCAAAATTTTTGCAATCACCAACCCGAGCAAAAAGAGAACCGAAGGAGCGCTCGCCGGATCCGCCAGGCGCGTCATGCTTTCTACGTAATCCCAGGTTCCGCCCATCGCCTGCGGAATCAAAATCGCCACGGCACCGCAAAGAAGTCCACCGATCGCCGGCTTTGCCCAGTTCGGAATTCTCCAAGCGGAAAAAAAGTCTTCGACCTTGTAATAGCACTTCACGTACAGATACGAAAACGGCACGCACAAAAGTCCGAGAACCGCGCAACAGAAGAGTTCCGTTCCGTTCGCAAAATAAAACTCAGGCACGTTGAACGCGGGCGCCGTCCCAAAGACACTCGTGTACACCGTAAAGCCGACAACCGATGCAATAATCGATGTTCCAAAGGAACTGCTTTCAAAATCTTCACGGTAAAGGATTTCGACCGAGGTCAAAGCGCCGGCAAGCGGGGCCTTAAAAATCGAGCCAAGCCCCGCTGCCATGCCAGCAAGACCAAACTGGCGACGCACCGATCGCGTCATCTTAAAAAAGCGGCAAATCGTCGAAGCGAGCCCTGAACCGATCTGCGAAACCGGGCCCTCATAGCCCGCGCTACCGCCACTGCCGAGAGTGATCGAGCTCGCGAGCAATTTCACAGGAGCCACACGATTGCGAAGGGCTCCGCCATGATGATGGAAGTTATAAATGGACCGGTCGGTTCCCTGCCCTGCCGCTTCCGGAGTCTTTGCGATTACGAACAGCAAAAGACCCACGACAAGACCGCCCAGCGCCGGCGCAAGGAAAATCACAGGTCCCGAAAAAGTCCTCTGCGTTAATTCGGAAATCGATTCGAGAAACAAACGAAAAACAATCGCAACCGATCCCGTCACTAAACCGATAAATGCCGCCAAGAGCATTTTCGGCATGTAAGAATTGATAATGAAAATTCGGGACAGCTTTCTCATTGGGCGTTATTTGCGCTTACGCCAAACAAGGAGAACACCAGCCACAGAAAGCACAAAGATCGCGACAATAATCCAGAACGAGAACGGATTTCCTTCGCCAAGGCCAAAGGGGAACTTTACGTTCATGCCGAAGATACTCGCCACAAAAGTCGGAATCGTAATGGCGATCGTGACAATATTTAAGGTTCGCATCAACTCGTTCATGTTGTTGTTTACGACACTCGCACGCGCGTCCATCAAGGATGCAAGAATGTTTGCGTAGATTTCAGCCTGTTGCAGACTCTGGCGGTTTTCAATCACGACGTCGTCAAGGAGTTCTCTTTCATTTTCATCGAACTGCATGCCACGTCCCATTTGGAGTTTTTTCAAAAGGGCTTCGTTCGAGTTCAACGCGCTCACATAGTAAATCAAGCCCTTGTTCAAGGTGAACATGTAGAGCAGGTACTTATTGTCGAGCGTGTTCTGCAACTTGTCTTCGAGTTCTTCACTGATCCGATTGATAATCTTCAAGTGTTCATTGAAGTGGTACACGGAATAGTTCAAAAGCTTGACGACAAACGTATTCAAACTGTCAATCTTCGAAAAGCGGCGGCTGTCCATCAGCGGAATTTCCGAGTCCGAAAGAAGCAAGACCCAGTCTTCAAAAACAAAGATTCCGAAGGATTCCACGCGGAATTCAAAGTTGTCTTCCGCGGTATAATTGCGAGGCTTCTTAAACACGATCGTCGTAAAATCGTCGTCGTATTCCACACGCGAAAGTTCGTCATTATCGAATGCAGAGGCAATCGTGTGTTCCGCAATTTCGTACTTCTTCACAAGGGCACCCCGCTGTTCCTGGCTGGGGCTATCCATCAACACGATATCCGCGGAATCTTCGTCCGGGGCCTTCGTGATGCGACCGTTTTCGATTTTGTAGTACTTAAGCATACAAGCCTCTCTTGTATGGTGGACGCCAACGAGTGCAAAAATAAAAAAGACCTAGAGCAATGCCTAGGTCTTTCGTTCGATTTGTTTGAAAAATTACACGACGTGACGCACGTGACGGTTGAACCAGGAGACAAACGGAGAGCAGATGCATATGGACGAATACGTACCGACAAGCACACCGAAGGTCATCACCAAGCCGAAGTCACGGATCGAGGAACCACCCATCACAGCGAGAATCACGCACACAAAGAGAGTCGTGAGAGACGTGATGATTGTACGGCTGACACACTGGGAAATGGAATCATCAATCGTGTTATCAAAGTCTGCAGTACCCTTGAGACGGACGTTTTCACGGATACGATCGAAGTTCACGATAGTATCGTTCACCGAGTAACCGATCATCGTGAGGAGAGCTGCCACGAGAGCACCGTCCACCGAGAGACCGAGGAGAGAGATAAAGCCAATCGTAATTGCCGTATCGTGGACTAGGCCAACCACAGCGCCGAGACCGAAGCCAAGACCGAGTTTGCCAAAGCGGAACCACACGTACAAGCAGATTGCAATCCATGCGAAGATAACGGAGAGGAGTGCGTTGAAACGGAGTTCATCACCGATTGTCGCACCGACTTCGTCCTGGGAAAGAATCGTGACACGATCGTCGGAGTTGATAGCCTTTATCACGTCTGCACCCTGTTCGCTCTTCACGGAAACTTCGTAAGCGTTAGCGAGAGAAGTACCGCCGACGACGCGAACCGAACCATCCTTCACATTGAACTTGGCGAGGATATCGTTCAAGTCCTTGATGTGATCCTGCGTATCATTGTACTGAACGCGGAACACAGTACCACCGGTGAAGTCAATGCTGAAGTTGAAACCCTTTGTCAAAGCGAGAGCGACGGAAGCGACAATCAAAATGATCGAAACAAGACGGAACTTGCCAGCGTGCTTCATCACGGAGAACTTGGCGTTGTTCAAAGCACGAACGCCGGAACCGATTGAAATCGTGTTGGAGTCCTGCTTAGCCAGCTTGATATCAAAGATAGCGTGGGTCACCGTGAGAGCGGTGAACATGGAAGCGGCGATACCGATCATCAAGGTGAGACCGAAACCCTTCACCGAGCCCGTACCAATCTTGTAAAGGATAAGGGCGGTGAGGAACGTTGTCAAGTTGGAGTCAAAAATCGCGCTGAAGGCACGTTCATAACCCTTCGTGATAGCGGCGCGAGCCTTGTTGCCAGCACGGAGTTCTTCACGGATACGTTCGAAGATAATCACGTTAGCGTCGATTGACATACCAATCGTCAAAACCATACCAGCGATGCCCGGAAGAGTCAGCGTCGCGTTGAACGCCGAAAGAACTGCAGCCGTGATCAGAGCGTTGCAGATAAGACCGGCACTAGCGACGAGACCACCGAAGCGGTAGTACATTATCATGAAAATTACCGTAATCAGAATACCGATCAAGGCAGAACCAAAGCCGGACTTGATGTTGTCTTCACCGAGAGTTGCACCGATCGTGCGGCTTTCAATGATGTTCATCGGTGCCTTGAGAGCTCCAGAACGGAGAACGACAGCGAGGCGGTTGGCTTCAGCCATGTCGTCGAGACCCGTAATCTGAGCTTCGCCGTTCGGGATGCGGTCGCGGATCACCGGAGCGCTGATCACCTGATCGTCGAGGACGATGGCCATCTGCTTGCCGATGTTTGCAGCGGTCACGGCACCGAAACGCTTCGGACCGATGCCGGAGAACTTGAGGCTCACAGCGACTTCGCCGGAGTTCGTTCCATCGCTTACGCGGTACGGACGAGCATCGGAGACATATTCACCGCTCATTTCAGCGCGGCGTTTCAAGAGATAAAGACGCTTTGCCTTGATCACGGAGCCGTTCGGGGTTTCGAAGCCCGAGCCCCATGCGAAGACCACGTCATGCGGAATGAGACTCTGGACGGTGCGGTCGTTCAAGATGCGCTTGATGGTTTCCACCTGTTCCTGAGCGACAAAGCCACCATTGCCGAACGAAAGGTAGAGCGCGGAAAGAGCCGTGCCCTGGGTGGCGGTCGGAGCTGCAGATTCTGCCTTTGCAGAGTCCGTCTTCACGGAATCCGTCTTGGCGACGGCATCCTTCTTTGCAGCGTTTCCGGCAAAGAGTTCTGCATCCGAGAGCGTGTCAGCCTTAGCCGGAGCGGCGGCAACCTTTGCCGTATCGGCAACCGAGCTGTCTGCCTTCGTCGAATCTTCGATAGCGCCGCGGCCAAGGAGGTAATTGTCGATCATCGAAATGACCTGACCGAACTTTTCCTGTTCTGCGAGAATCTTAAATTCGAGCTTAGCCGTAGAACCGACGAGAGCCTTCGCCGTGGAATCGTCCACACCTGCCAGTTCGACATTGATACGGTCGTTGCCGGACGGAGAAATCTGCGGTTCGGAAAGACCAAACTGGTCAACACGGTTACGGACGATTTCAAGCGACTGTTTTTGAATGTCCTTGACGTCTTCATCCTTGAGACCCTTGCCGTCGATCTGGAGCGTGATGCTCGTACCGCCAGCGAGGTCTAAGCCGAAGTTCATCGCCTTACTGGCAACCTTCGGGTTTTGCTTGATGTATTCCTTCTTTGCGTCACCCGATTTAGAGTGAACTCGAATGGACGGGATAATCGACCATGCGGCAATAAGGATGACTGCGAGAATGATAATCTCGCGCATTCCAAATAATTTTTTCTTCATCTGATCATTTTCCTTAAAGGCGTAAGAAACCTAAAGTTGCGCTCAAATTTAGTAAGTGACAGTGCTTTTTGTGAGGACAATACCGTCTTTTGCCACGAAATAGCCTGCAACTCCCTCGATCGGAGTGCGTCTGCGTTCATAAACAATTTCGGTTCTCGCCGAAATGCCCGGCAGAGGCACGGGTCCCGGGTACCCCAGGCGGAGTTCAACAAGCGCATTACCCTTGCGACGGCAAAGGAGAATTCCCTGCCCTTCGGGACGAATCGTGAGTTTTCCGTCATACATCGCGGGCTCGCGCTTGCGGAAGGCGAGAATCGTCTTCACCATTCGGAAGGTTTCTGAATCTTCGGCATCGGGCATATCCTGCCACGGGAAACAGCGGCGGTTATCCGGATCCTTGCCGCCTTCCATCCCGATTTCGTCACCATAGTATATAGAGAGAGCGCCAGGCAGGCACAAAAGAAGTGCCCATGCGAGCAGAGAGCCTTCCGGATTTTTTCCCGAAAGCGTGCGCATACGTGCGGTATCGTGACTGCCGAACAGGTTCATCTGCACTCCGAACAGTTTACGGTCGAACAAGGCCTGGAAACCCCGACAGAATGCGAACAGGTCCTTTTCCGTCTCCGCCGACGTCGTATCACCCGTTGAAACCGCATCCTTGGAGCGCATTCCCTCCGGGAACAAAAATTCCAAAGCGAGCTTTCGCACAGGATAGTTCATAACGCCGTCAAATTGGTCGCCCTGCAGCCAACGCGTCGGGTCTTCCCAGATTTCGCCCACAATATAAGCTTCCGGGTTCACCTTTTTCACGCGGCGGCGGAATTCCTGCCAAAAGCTGTCGTCGCGAATCTCGTTCGGAACGTCCAGACGCCAGCCGTCAATGCCACGCTTTGTCCAGTATTCGGCCACATGCAGCAGGTATTCGCGGACTTCAGGATTATCCGTGTTGAACTTGGGAAGCGGGGCCATTCCCCACCAGCATTCATAATTCGGCTTGCCAGCGTAAGCCTTGACCGGGAAAGAATGAATGTGGAACCAGTTCCTGTACGGAGAGGCTTCGCCTTCTTCCATCACGCTCAAGAACGGAAAAAAACCTCGGGAGCAGTGGTTAAAGACGCCGTCCAGAATCATGCGCATGCCGCGTCCATGGACTTCTGAAACGAGCGCGTCAAAATCTTTGAGCGTTCCAAGAACCGGGTCGATTTCCAGATAATCGACCGTATGGTAGCGGTGATTCGCCGCACTTTTAAAAATCGGGCAGAGATACAGGGCGTTCGCCCCGAGCTTTTGAATGTAATCGAGCTTTTCGATGATGCCGCGCAGGTTTCCCCCGCAAAATCCGTTCGTCGCCGGTTTGGATCCCCAGTTCTGGAAGCTTCCCAGGCATTCATAATGCGCACTTCTCGCGAAACGATCCGGGAAAATCTGGTAAAAGACCGCAGACTTCACCCATTCCGGGCATTCATTCAAAGATATATGTTCTGCCATAATGCCTCAATTCTAGATTTTTTATGCTCCAAACATTCATTTGGTAGTGAAAAACAAGTAAGGCATCAAAAAAAAGACTCCAGAAAATCGGAGTCTTTTGTAAAAATCAGAGAGATATTTAACGGAGCGGACGGCGGGCGCGTTCATCCGTGAGCTTCGCAATCGTCGCCGAAAGAGCTGTATTCGCTTCCAGTTCCTCCAACGAACAAGGAAGCTTGTAAGACCAGTTCTGCGGCCCGACCGTGCCCGGCGTATTCACACGCTCATCCCCCGGATCCTTCGGCGTCCAACTCGAACTGAGCGCAAGGTAATCCTGCATCGAAGGAATCACGAAGAGGCTGTTCGCTTTATAAATATTGCGCATCACCGCTTCGACCATGTCCGGGGTGAGCGCCTGTGGAGCTTCACTCGCCATGTGCATGTGATTTTTCCAGAAGAAGTTTCTATCAAAACCGTCTTCCTGCCAAAGGCCGAGAATCGTCGAAGAGTCGTGCACGCTGGTCGTCGCCACGGAAAGGCGCGGGTATTCCGAAACTTCAAAATACGGCTGACCCGGAGCGTCCCAATTGCGAGCCCAACGTTCCACACGGAGCGAATTGATGGATAGTTCGCCGAGAACGCTCGGAACGCAGTGCGGAACCGCGCCCAAGTCTTCGGCACAGACAACCATATCCGTTTCATTCGCAAGCACTGAAAGGAGCTTTTTACCGTTCGCATACCAGAGGCTATCTTGCGCAGCTTCGTTCGCATGCAAAATTTCGCCGAGCTTCTTCTGCTCTTCTTGCGGAAGGGTTCCGAGGACCTGGGTGTTGTACCAGTACCAATACGGATAATATTCCCCTTCCGGAGTTCCCGGCACAAAGATACGGTTCCAAAGAACCTTGAGAAGCCCATCCTTGATCCACTGTTCTTCGGCGGTATCGAGGACCGCACTTTCGCAGTTGAATTCCGGCTTCAAAATGTAGCGGTCATTTGTACCCGGAAGCAACTCAAAATACTTGGAGACGCAGGCATCCGTCGCATCGCCGAGGAACGCGCGGAGCTGATTCTTCGACATATTAGGGTTCTGCAGATATTCGATTGTTTCCTTTTTGAAGCCAGCGGAAGTCAGCGTGGAAAGGGAAACCGGAATCGCCGGAGAGAAGTGCCCGAGGATACCCGTGCGCTGGTTCTGCGGAATCGCCCAAATGCGGAAGAATCCGAGAACGTGGTCAATACGGTAAGCGTGATAAAACTTGCTCGCCTGAGCGAGACGGTCGCGCCACCATTTGAAATCTTCCTGTTCGAGGACGTCCCAGCGGTACGTGGGGAATCCCCAGTTCTGTCCGCTGTAGCTGTACATGTCAGGAGGCGCGCCCGCACGATCGTCCAGGGAGAAGTACTGGCGGTTGCACCAAACATCGGCGCTGTCTTCATTGATCAGGATAGGAATGTCGCCCTTAATGCGAATTCCCATTTCCGTCAGCTTGTTCGAAGCGACCTTGAACTGGGCTTCGGCCTCAAACTGCATCCAGCACTGGAACAGCGCGTCCTTGTGGGACTTGCGCAAAAGCGCGCTGATGCGGAGAGCGGTCGGATCCCGGTCTTCGCTCCAGCTGCGCCAGCTCGCTTCGCCATTCTTTTCCTTGAGCATGGCGTACACAGCGTAAGGCTTGACCCACGGATTCGCTTCGATCCATTTAGAAAGAGCCACGTTGCGGTTCAGCTGGGTGTAATTTGCGTCAAAAATCTTGCGGAGAATTTCACGTTTTTCGCGTGCGATGTCCGAATAGTGAACCTTTGAAGTCCCTGCATATTTTTTTTGCAGAGCCTTGATATCGGAATCAAAAGCCTCGGCTCCGCGAATGATCTGCAAGCGGATAAACGCCGGATTCAAGGCGAAAGCGCTGCGAGCGCTGTACGGGGAAGACTCATAGCCGGTATCGTTTACCGGAAGAATCTGAATGACGTTCAAGCCACACTTCTTTGCCCAGTCTCCGAACGGAACGAGGTCCAAAAATTCGCCGATACCGACGCTATCCTTGGAATGAAGCGAAAAAACGGGAACGGCGACGCCGCTCTGAAAACAAGAAATATCTCCAAATCTCATAGTTCAAAGATATATTCAATTTTTTACAAAAGGGGGGTAAATCCCCGAAACTTGCGAAAAATCGCAAAAATCCGTAAATAAAAAGCTTCCCGGACTTAGGAAGCTTCAAAACGTTTAAGTCGTGCTCGGTTCTTCCGGGAGCGGATTCTTACGAGGGCGTCCGCGTTTGCGCTTGACTGGAGCCACAGGAACGGTGAGCGAGAGAGCCGCAGCTGCACGTTTTTTGGCGAGTTCGCGTAAACGCTTCGCTTCTTCTTCCGCATGCTTCTTGGCAAAATCCGATTCCGAAATCAGCTGCGTCTTCGGAGCGCCGAATTTTCCGCCGAACGAACCGACGAGAACCCGGCCCGTGCTTTGACGCGGAGGAAGCGGTGCAACCGTCGGCTTCGGAATGGAAACCGTCGGAGCCGGAGCCGAAGCTACCTTTTTCATTTGGCTCGGCACAAAAAGCGTTTTCTTGGGAGCCGCAGAGCGGCGAATCGGCATACTCGGGCGACTTCCGTCGTAATCCGAAATCTTTGGCATCGGGCGGGAAAAAGACGAAATGGAATCGCGATTTTTATACTGTTCCGCGATCATGCGAATTTTTTCCTTTTCCTTTTCGAGCTTTTTCGCAGCTCGTTCCCTTTTTGACGGACGGAAACGGTCGCGTTTGTCTGGATTCACAGGATGCAGAGCGATGATTTCCTCATCGGAAAGGCCTCGTAATTCTGGGGGAACTTCTATAATCGGAAGTTCTTCGGTCGATTTTTTATGCGTCATTTTGATTGAGAAGGGTAAAAAGCTTAAAAATTCAAAACCCGTGCTTTCCATTTAATTTAAAAATTTCCGTTTGTCAAGACCTAGAAATTATCGTTCTATAGTTGTATTTTTTACACAAATGCTTCGATTTACACAAGACATTCTTTTAGCTCTCCGAGCCAGAGCAAATGAAGAAGAAGCCCACTCCATGTCCAAGAGCATGAGGGACTCCTTCGACTTCCTCGGCGTAAATGTCATTCGACGTCGTGAGGCTACCTACCCGATTTTCGACAAGTTCCCGCCGAAATCTGGCGACGAACTGGCCGCAAGAGTTTCGGATATGTGGGTTCAGCCGTATCGCGAAGTGCAGTACGCTGCCTGCGATTATCTTTTCAAGCACAAATCCCTTCTCGGCGGACAGCATTTGAATTTTTTGAAAATGCTCATTAAAACGCGTCCGTGGAAGGATACGGTTGATACGATTTCTACAAGTGTACTCGGTGACCTTGCCTGGAGAATCCCACCGATTCGCCAAAAAGTGGCCACCTGGATTCGCGACCCGAACATTTGGGTTCGTCGTAGCGTAATCCTTTTCCAGTTGCAGTACCGCGACCATACGGACTGGGATCTTCTCAAGTCTTGCTGCTTGCACTGCGCCAAAGATGACAACTATTACATTCGCACCGGTATCGGTCGTGCTCTTTCCGAATACGCCCGCATCAACCCAAATGAAGTTCGTCACTTTGTGATGGATACGGAACTCGCTCCGCAGACTTCTCAGGAAGTGCTCCGCAACATCTAATTTCTCGTTTTCATTTCCAAAAAAGACCGCGAATGAACGCGGTCTTTTTTTACCTAAATTTTCTGAACCACTCCTTTTGGTGTTGCTTGTACCAGCCTTTGTGCTTTCCATTGTCGCACTTATTTTTTCCGTTTTTACCGCCTTTGCCTTGATTTTTCTTTCCATAGCATTTTTTTGCAGCTTCGCAAACTTCCGCCTGGATTTTCGCGTCGTACAAGGATTTAGCAAGGGCATACTTGAACGAATGGTATTTCTGAACCAATTTTTTGTAGTCCGAAATCCACTTGTTCACCTTTTGCTTGTACTCCTGTTCCGTCATGCAGTTGGATTCTTCGGTGAGGTTGCCCTTTTTTTTGAAGGTACAGAAGTCGCCGCCCGGTCGACGTTCATTCGCCTGCAAAGACATTCTTTCTTTTAAGAGATTTCGCCAGCTTTCATTCCAGGTTTGATAGAATTCCTTCGCCTGATTGATTAGATCGTGTTTGAGATCGTTGTACGACTTTGCATTTTCGCATTTTTGAGCGTATTCCTCTTCGCTAGAAACGCTGAATTCATCTTCATCATCGGCGTTTTGTGTATGTTCGCTTTGGGAATTTGCGTTCTGGGAAGTTGGCGAATCGTTATCCGTAGCAGAAGCCGACCCGAAATCATCCAAGTCGCCTGCTATCGAGGCTACGATTTCGCCCGTTTCCATTGTGCAGATTTCATCTTCCGTAAAGCCGTTTCCGTACAAATCGCTATCCGACCAGCCGGCAACATTTTCCGCTGAAGTTTGAGCAGCGAGTTCCGTTACATAGCCTTCCACTTCCGATTCGTATGCTTCAGCAGCAGATGCCAAAGTCGCATAATTTGCCTCCGACGATGTATTCGCCGAAGCCGCCGCGGAAGTATTTCCGGACGTTCCTGTGGACGTATTGGTGGATACGGCAGCGCTCGTGTTAGCAGACGTATTTGTAGAAGAAGCTGTAGAGGCATTCGTAGAGGACTCCGTGGAGGTCACAGCCGACGTTGTCGGTGTCGTTGTAGATGTCGTTGTAGATGTCGTTGTAGACGGCTCGATAACGCCCGCCATCGATTCCGCCACCGAAGAAGGGTCCGAAACCGTTGCCATCACGGTATTTTTCGTGGAGGTATTCGTTATCGTTTCGGGAGCCGTTGCAGTCGAAGTTTCCGATTCCGGAGTCGCAACAGTCGGAATGCCCGCATCAAAAATCACCCCGTTCTCCGCTTGATTGTAGGAATCACCCACCATCGCAAATTCTGGAGTCTTTGCGGCACAGTTCGCATTCGAAACCGATGCTGAATAGCTCATGGACGAGCCCGTGCTTCGTGCTACAGAAACGAACCAAAAAGTGCCAGCCGGACAATCTCCCAAGGCGACCTTATTTTTTGCCATCCAGCCAACCTTAGCGCTAGCCACTTCATCGACGTCATAGTTCTGGGTGATTTCCCCCTGGCTGAATTCAAACACGGATCCAGTCGGAGCGGTATAGCCAATATCCGACCATTTGCTTACTGCCGCATGTTCCTGCGCATAGGCTTCCTGCAAACGGACGTACTTTTTAGCAGCGGAAGCAACCGTTGCCGCTTTCGATTTGGAAAGTTGACTTGCAACCACGGGGATAGCTATCACTGCCAAGATGCCGATGACAGCCACAACGGTCATAAGCTCGACCAACGTAAATCCCTTCTGATAGGCTTTCATACAATCACCCTCCGTTTAAAAGACTCTTTTACTTTAATTTATATTCGCCACAAGTTTGCCGTCTTATTTTTGCAATGGCGCAAACGCTCTTTTTTTCACAGGCTGTGAGCTAATCACAGCGAAACGGGAAAGAAAATCCCAGTCCAAAACGCAAAACCGCCAAATTCAAAACTTCTCTGGAACTTTTTTTATACAGCAATTTGGAATAATCTTTATCCGACCATAGTCAGGCTTTCGACCGTCGCACCGCCCTGGAATTTGGAAACCATTTCCTTTTGGCATTTGCGGAAAAGCCGCTTCCATACAAAAGCGTTTGCGCAGATGGGATAGCACCGATTCGATGTCAAACTTTTACTGGTTATCGTTTTTCTGATAACCGACACGATTCGGAACTGTTTAGAACCTAAACACTCCATTCCGACATTTGAAAAGCCAAACTTTGCAAACTCGTTTTCTAAATTTACGCCATCATGACACTTCGCGAAGCTTTTGAACAAAAAATTCTGCTGCTAGACGGCGGCATGGGCTCGGTGATTCAAACCTACGGCATCCAGGGCGCCAACAACGACATGCTGTCGATTGAAAAGCCCGATGTGATTCTCGACATTCAACGACGCTATGTGGCAGCAGGTGTTGACGTTCTGACCGCAAACACGTTCTCGAGTCAGCGCATTTCCCAGCGCGAATATCACCAAGAAAATCGTATTGCCGAAATGAACCGCGCTGCGGTGAAAATCGCAAAGCAGGCGGCAAGCGACGCGAAGGATCGTCCGGTTTTTGTTTTAGGCGACGTCGGTCCGACAAGCAAAATGCTCTCGATGAGCGAAGATGTGAACGACCCGGCGAGCCGCAGCATCACTTTCGACGAACTCGAAGCGGCTTACTACGAACAAATCGACGTTCTTGTGGACGCCGGCGTGGATGCGATTCTCATCGAAACGATTTTCGATACGCTGAATGCCAAGGCGGCTCTCAGCGCTTACCAGAAAGTCAAGGATAAAACGTCCCGACCGCTCGAAGTGATGCTTTCGATGACGGTGAGCGATGCTTCGGGAAGAACGCTTTCCGGTCAGACGGTCGAAGCTTTTGTGGTGAGCGTCATGCACGCCAATCCTTTGTCGATCGGTTTGAATTGTGGCTTAGGCGCAGACGGCATGCTGCCGTATTTGCGTCGCATGTCCTCGGTCGCACCATGTTACATTTCTTGCCACCCGAACGCGGGTCTTCCGAACCAGTTCGGCGGTTACGACGATACGCCGGAAGATATGGTGAAGATGATTCAGCCCTATCTTGAAGAAAAACTGGTGAACATGATCGGCGGCTGCTGCGGAACGACCCCGGAGCACATGGCCGCCTTCCGCAAGACGATCGATTCCCTCGCTCCGGATTACGAACGTCGCAAGCCTGTTCACCGCTCTCCGATGCTCATGCTCAGCGGTCTTGAACCTCTCGCTGTCGCCCCGATTCAGAAGCACGACAAGTTGAGCTTCTTTGTCAAAGTCGGTGAACGTTGCAACGTTGCAGGCTCTAAAAAGTTCTTGCGCCTTGTGAACGAAAAGAATTACGACGAAGCGTTGGAAATCGCCCGTACACAAGTGGAAAAGGGTGCTCACGTTGTAGACGTGAACATGGACGACGGCCTTTTGGACGCCCAGAAGGAAATGACGCACTTTTTGAATTTGCTCGCAAGCGATCCGGCGGTGAGCTGTGCCCCGGTGATGATCGACAGTTCCCGTTTTGAAGTGATCGAAGCGGGCCTGAAATGTGTACAGGGCAAGTGCATTGTGAATTCCATTTCGCTGAAGATGGGCGAAAAAGCGTTTCTCGATCATGCGCGGACCTTGCAGCGTTTGGGTGCTGCGGTCATCGTGATGCTCTTCGACGAAGAGGGACAGGCGACCAATTACGATCGCCGTGTGAAAATCGCAGCCCGCGCGTACAAGCTTTTGACGGAAAAGTTGAACTTTTGTCCGAACGATATCATTTTCGATCCAAACGTGCTGACCGTAGCGACGGGCATGGAAGAACATTATGCCTACGCGGCGGACTTTATCCGTGCGACGCGTTGGATTATCGACAATTTGCCTGGAGTCCGCATTTCGGGCGGTCTTTCGAATTTGTCTTTCGCATTCCGCGGAAACAATTATTTGCGCGAAGCGATGCACTCCGTATTTTTGCATCACGCGATTCCGAACGGTATGGGAATGGCCATTATGAATCCCGCCGCCGAAATCGAATACAAGACGATTCCGCTCGAACTTCGCATGGCGATTACAGAAGTCGTATTGAATACATTCCCCGAAGCTTCCGAAGAACTGATCGCGATTGCCCAGCGCATGACCGAAGCGATGCTCAAGGCGAAGGAAACCGGCGAAAAGTACGATCCGAAGGCGATCTTCGCCACGTCCGTCGCAAGTTCTTCGAACGATTCCGCCGAAGTTGCAGAAGCAAAGCAAACAACTCCCGAAGAACGCTTGCAGGAAGCGCTCCTCAAGGGGACTTCCAATACGCTGAAAGAAGATTTGATGCAGCTGATTGAACGCGGAGACAGCCCGGTGGGAATCATTTCCGGACCTTTGATGGACGGGATGAATGAAGTCGGACGTCTTTTCGGCGAAGGAAAAATGTTCTTGCCGCAAGTCGTAAAAACGGCTCGCACCATGAAAAAGGCTGTGGAAGTTTTGCAGCCCTACATTGAAGCGGGCAAGGATTCAAATTCAAGTTCCCGCGGCAAGATCGTGATTGCAACGGTCAAAGGCGACGTGCATGATATCGGAAAGAATATTGTTTCGGTGATCATGGCGTGTAACGGTTTTGATATGGTGGACCTCGGCGTAATGGTTCCGGAAGATGTAATCGTGAAAGCAGCGATTGAACATAAAGCAGACATCGTAAGCCTCTCCGGTTTGATTACCCCGTCCCTTGAAGAAATGTGTCATGTCGCCACGGCGATGCAGGAAGCCGGTCTTCGCATTCCGATCATTGTCGGCGGCGCAACGACTTCCCCGACGCATACCGCCGTGAAAATTGCCCCGTGCTACGATGGTCCCGTTTTCCATGTGCGCGACGCCGCGAGCAACCCGGGCCTTGCAGCCAAGCTTTTAAATCCCGAGACTGCGGAACAAACCATTCAAGAAAACCGCGAAGAACAGAAGCGCATTCGGGACAAGCAGAACGGCATTCAGGCGAGTACCGCAAATGCGATGGCAGCCGCAGAGAAAACTCCGGTCGAACGCCGTTACAGCCCAGACTGGAGCAAGTACCAGCCAGCGCGTCCGCCATTTATGGGCGAAAGCAAGCTTCCGCCCATTCCGCTCCAAGATGTCATTTCTCTCATCAACTGGGAATATTTCTTCTACACTTGGAAGGTCAAGGCAGACTGCGAAGAAGCCCAAAAGCTTAAAGCCGACGCCGATGCGCTCATTCAAAGTTTGAATCGACCAGAACACGCCCTACGCGCCATTCAGGCGTTCTACGCTGCAGCAGGCACAGAAAATTCGATCAAGTTCAATACGGGCCGCACCGGCACCGAAGAAGACATTGTCGAAGTTTCGACCGCCCGCCAGCAGAAGCCGGAAGGCATCTGCCTTTCTCTCTGCGACTATGTGGCACCCGTAAACGCAAAAACCGAAAGCGTCTTTAGTCAACCTACCGGCAATGACCTATACCGCGATATCGTCGGAGTTTTTGCGGTGACCGTGAGCGAAGCCTTTGTGAAGCGTTTGGAAAAGCTCAAAGCAGAACAAGGTGGCAGTGACTACGATGTTCTTTTAATGCAAACCGTAGCAGATCGCCTCGCTGAAGCGGGAGCGGAATACTTGAGCAAGGAACTCGAAAAGGAAAACGATTGGAAGGGTATTCGCCCGGCAATCGGCTACCCCGTGCTCCCGAACATCAAGGAAATCTTTAACGTTGCAAAGCTGATCGATTACAAGAGCATCGGTATCAGCCTAACTGAAAACGGTGCCATGTACCCACAAGCGTCTGTCAGCGGGCTCTACATCAGCCACCCGGAAGTCCATTACTTTAGCTGCTGATTGTGAAAATGTCAGTCTCGTGCGGAAGGGTTTACGCCCAACCGCACTTCATAGAATTTCTCTGTTGCAATAAAAAAGACCCTTTCCGGAGAAAGAGTCTAAAAACAGAAACACGCTTAAAAAGCTAAATGTTTTCCAATTCTTGTTGAGAAAGTTGGAATATACTCGCTAGTTCATTCAATGGAACTCCGCTCATTTTAAGACGCTTTGCAAGCTGCAACTTTTCTTTCTGCAAATTCAACTTCATTTCGTCCAATTGAGCCTGTTTTTCACAAATCAGAACATTTTCATTGCGAAGGCGAGCGGCTTCCTTCTGCTGGCGGGAAATTTCCTCTTGAATGCGAACGGTCTCTTCTTGAAGGCGAGACTTTTCCTTTTGGATGCGGGTCTCCTCCTCGCGAACGCGGGCGGATTCCTCTCGAACGCGGGCTTTTTCGGCGCGGAGTCTAACGGCTTCCTCACGGATGCGGGCGTCTTCTTGTTCGCGGTAACTCTGTATCGCGTAAGCGTCCCACTTGGCTTTCTGTGCTGCGTCAATCATCTTCTGTTCCTCTTTACTGAATTTAGCTAATTCAGCGGTACGGAACAAGAGCTCGAAAGAGGAGCCTGTATACGTCGAAGGCATCTTCCGCAATTCCTTGATGTGGCATAGCGCGTAAAGGCACTTGTCCAGATTCGTTTCCAGTTCCTCGAGCTTCTTCCTGAATTTCGGGAGTTCTACGAACACGAAGTTCAGCGTCCGTGAAATTCTTGTGCCATCCTTTTCGCGAAGCATCGCTTTCCGGAGATACTTGTCCTGTTCGTCAAATACGCTGAACTCCATGAACACCACCGTGATCACGGGATCCAGTCCATATTTATAACCGCGCCCGCGATCCCCTTGCGAAACGACGGTCTGCGCCGCGTAATAGATCGCGCGGTTCACGATATTTTCCTGTTTCGCGATCTGGACCTCGATAATGAATTTCCGATTTTTGGAATCCACGCAGTGCAGGTCAAATATCGTGGTCCGGCTTTCGTTCGAGCCGTCGCTGTATTCCTTGTCGCGGGACTGTACGTCTTCAATCGGTTCGTCGATTTCGCCTTCGAGCAGCGCGTTCAAAAGTTCTATCAGGCAGACCTTATTTTGCGTATCGGGATTGAACGCCTTTTTAAAGGTCAGGTCCAGCAGCAGGTCCGCATAGACGCCCGAGCCCTTGTAATCCTCGTAATTGTCCGCTATCTTCGTAGTCTTCATTTTTCTTCTTCAACGGGAACGCCCCCGCAAAGCAGGCGAAGATTTCCTCACCTGTATTTAAAGACGCTCGGGACCGACATTTTTCTACCGGAAAGTGAAAAAAAACTTCAGCTTTAATTTCTTTAAAACCTGGCAGATATCCAGCCTGCCCATGCTCTAAATATTTTCGCCCTATTTATAACGTGATTGAATAATAGAAAGCACAGAAATTAAAAAGGCGCCCCCCTTTCGGAGCGCCTTTTCAGTTTCAAGGTTTGCTTCAGGACTTCGTCCTTCGCAATGACACATAATCATATGTCTTACGCTTTTACCGTCGTGAAGCTGAAAGCCTCTCCATCAGCATCATTAACTTCGAGGCCATCGGCGGCGGCAGCCCACTTGATAGCGACAGCCTGCGTCTCTCCGGCGATGTAAGCTTCGTTTTCGGCCACGGCCTGCTTGAACACGTCGCTTGCAGAGAACAGCGTCACTTCGATCTTGTCGGTGATGGCGTAGTTCTGGTCCTTACGGCGGTTCTGGATGCGGTTCACGAGTTCGCGGGCCACGCAGGCGCGGCGGAGTTCGTCCGTGATCTTCAAATCCAGAGCCACGGTGAAGTGCTGGTCCGCTTCCACGGCCATGCCGTCGGCCACGATGCGGTTGAGCATCAGGCAGTCGGCACCGACTTCACCGAAATCGAACTTGATGGTTTGCGCTTCGCGCCCAACCTCTTCGGCTCGGTCATGAGAAGACAAGTCTTC
>NZ_JALFIA010000034.1:0-3944 GCF_022776125.1 Hallerella sp.
TAGATGCTCTCGTATTCCGAAAGCATTGAATTCAGTTGAGTCTGCAATACATTTAAGCTGGTGTACTTGCTCCGGCTGAAATCGAACCGCAGCACCGGGTGTTTTTTCCACTCGGTTTCAAGCTTTTCCATGGCAAGCCCCATGAAGAGTTCCTTGCGACCGCTGAAGTAGTCATCTAGCGTGCTGATGAGGAGAGACTTTCCGAAACGGCGTGGACGTGCAAGGAAATAGACCTTGCCGTCCTCGGCCAACTTGTGGACTAGCGCGGTTTTATCAACGTAGATTGCGTTCATTTTCCGGATTTCGGAAAACGTCTGTATGCCTATGGGGAACTTTCTTGCCATGTCAACAATATACACAATGCTCCACAATCTTTGCAAATTCCGAAGAGCATTTTAGATGAAAAAGGTTAAAACCATTGGATCTTACCTTATAAAAAGTTTTATGTCGCTTTTATGAGGAGCTCTCTGTATTTCTAGTTTTTTTCTTATTAAACAAATTTTTTCAATACTCGTCAATCGCTTTATCTAGATAATGCGAAGATGCTCTCGCACCGACAAGGCCCACAGAAAAAGAAATCGCTGAGCCAATAAACATGTACTTACTATAAGGCGGCGACTGAACAAATCCATACCCAAGCAAAAAGCCACTTAATCCCCCAAATACGTACCCAATTCCCATAAGCACCTTCGAGATTTTGGCATCGCGTCTGGAACTTTCGTTCTCTAGTAGGAGCTGTGTCACCTCCGACAAATCCACGACTTTTCCATCTACGTAATATTCTTTACAAAAACCAAATAAGCCAGAATCGTAATATATCAAGTGGCGCTGATTTACAACTTCTACTTCGTCAACATTCTGCGAAACAGAATCTACTGGCGAAGGCATTTCCTGAGCAAACAATGCGCACGAAAGCAAAAGAATCATTTTAAGCATATTGCACATAAACAAGCGCTCCATAATTAAGCAAATATGTACAAAATAACAAAAAACTCCCCGAGCGCTGGGCCGGGGAGAAGGAAGCTCAAAATATTAAGCGAGAAACCGAAAGAAGCGTCACAAAAAGAAAGATTAAATCCGTTAATTTTTGGGACGGATAAAATCTTTTTCTAGAGATTTTACATTATAGCGTTCCGCTTGATGCCCTGCACACATCTTCACTATGCAGTAAGAAGCCAAAAGCACCAAGGCAAAAAAAAGAGACATCAAGTAAACAGCATTTCGCGCTTACCAGAGAAAAAAAAGAAATGATGGGCAAAATCTATCACTTGCAGAACATCGCATGGACGACTTTTTTCGTCCTAGTCATCCCATCCTTACTCATGCAGTATCCTTCATCGAAAAAGCCCATAAATTTGAGGGTTCCGTCTGCGCGATAAACGTTCATCCAGCATTGGCAAACGCCTAGTGAATTTGTTTTTTTGCGTCAAATTTAAAAATTATCACCAGCAAGGTGCGCTATGTTCAAAAAAAATCATTGTCGTATTGCTATTCGTTGCTTGCGGAGCCTTTGCCGAATGGGCCGGCCTGATGGACAAACCCGATACTCGACTTGTAGACGACGCCGAATACTACGTGATCAAATCGGCGGAACATTTGGCCTGGTTCGCGAATGAAGTAAACCTAGGTTCCAAATCATTGAAAGCGATTTTGGATACGAACATTATTTTTGGGGCAAATGCTTACACCAAGTGCACAAAAAACTGGACGCCGATGGCAAATTTTTCCGGGGTAATCGACGGGAACGGCTACACCATTTTCGGGCTCAACGTGTCTGAATCAAACGCAGGACTTGTCGGTACCTTAAGTGGCACCATCAAAAATTTAACTATCGCCTATTCGAGTTTTACCGCTTCAGGAGCAAGCGGAATCGCCGGCGCCTTTGCAGGAACAAACAGCGGAACCATTTCGAATTGCGTGAATGAAAAATCCCCCGTGTACGGCTATGCTTATGGAGGAGGTATCACCGGAAAAAATTTCGGCAGCATTCAAAATAGTGCAAACAAATCGACAGTCTCTGCAGACTATTATAATGGACATGCAGGCGGAATCGCAGGTTCGAATACAAAAAATATTTCCAACTGCTCAAACAGCGGAACCATCTCCTACTCGGGGACATCCGGTCAATACAATTACATCGGAGGAATTGTCGGCGACAATTCGGGAAGCGTCGTCTCCTGCAAAAATACAGGCGCCGTTACTGGAATTTACGCAGGAGGAATAGTCGGTTACGCAACCGCAGGATCCGTGCAAAAAAGCTCCAATTCAGGAACTATCCGCGGTTACAACATCGGAGGAATCGTTGGATATGTAAAATCTTCCATATCCATATCCAACTGCGCAAATTATGGAAATCTTTCCGGAGACTCATATGGCGCATCCGGCGGAATCGCAGGATACATGACCGGAAGCACCACGCTATCCTTCAGTACCGCATCTTCCATTACCGTGGGATATAGCGGCGTCAAAGGTTCTCTTTACGGAAACCTTTATGGAAATGTGCAATATGCCTATTACGATTCACGGAGTAGCCTAGGAGCCTACGGTATAAAGAATCAATACGCTTCGACAAGCAACGTTTCCAGCATGACAACTGCGAACATGCAAAAAGACCTTTTTGCTTGGAATTTAAATACAAAGTTCGGAACACTTTCCAATTCCGGAATCTGGTGCAGAACGAACGGCTACCCTCAAATTGCAGACGCAAACTGCAAAGCGACAAGGCGCGTTATTTTTGATAACAACGGACAAAAGACAACCATATACACCAATTCCCAAGGACAAGTTTCTTTGCCCGCAAATCCCGTTACTGCCGAAGATCAAGTTTTTATGGGATGGTTTAACGAAGAAACTCCCATAACAGGCAAAACCGTCATCACTCAGGACATCACAGCTAAGGCTGTTTTTGCGAACAAAGAAGATTTATTCTATTCCGTTCGTTTTTTCAATGCGGATTCCACCCTCCTCGACTCTCTTTATTTGCAGTATGAAACGATTCCTGAATGGGAAGGCATCGCAAACAAGGATCCTTCCGTTCAATATACTTATGCATTTATCGGATGGGATAAAGAAATTATTCCGGTCACAGGCGACGCCGATTACTATGCGATCTATGATTCTACAGTCCGAAAGTATGAAATCGTCTTTATGGATTTTGACAATTCTATTCTTCAAAAAGACTCCATCGTCTACGGAGAAATTCCTTCCGGCATTCAAGCTCCCGAACGATCAGCTACCAAGAAATTTTCGTACCAATTCAAAAGTTGGAGTCCGGAAATTTCCACAGTCGTAAAAGACGCCCAATATAAAGCCCTTTACGATTCTACCCAATTCAGCTGTACAATCCATCTCGATATGGAAGATTTCTCGATGGAATCCTCCATCGGCTGTGGCAACCTGTTCACACTGCCTTCCGTTCCAGAAAAAGACGGATATACTTTTGAAGGCTGGTTTCATGAAGGCGAAAAACTGGGAGTCGCAGGCGATGAAATCGAAATTCTGGAAGACCTCGCGATTTCCGCCAACTATTCCGAAAATTCAGACAATAAAACAGGCATCGTTTTCCATCCAGCGCTATCTCATTTTTCCGTAACCGTTCATGCCCATCAATTGCAGATTTCAAATGCTGTCGTCGGGTCGAAATACTTCCTGTTTAATCCGCAAGGAAAGGTTCTTTTACAAGGTAACGTCACAAGTTCCCATTTTAGCCTTGCCGGAATGCAACCGGGGCATTACCTAATCCGCATTGGAAAAAGCACTCGGGTTATCGTAATTCAATAAATTCAAGAATCTTTGGAAGGGCTATACGTCCAACCGCAATCATTGTGGTAAATCATCTGACGGGTCATTCCCCCGTCAATGCAAACATTTTCGCCAGTGATGAATCCCGCTTTTTCGCTCGCAAGGAAAAGCACCATGTTGGAAATATCGAGCGGATTCCCGAC
>NZ_JALFIA010000045.1:0-21447 GCF_022776125.1 Hallerella sp.
TGTACAAATTAACACGCTTTGCATCGGTGGGCATAAAAATATACCCGTCTTTTCCGGATGCATACAAGTGCAAGTCCATTTTTGGAAAGGCGACTCCCTCTAGTATTTCGTAACTCTCATACCGCAGTTTTTTATGTGACAACACGAATGTAGAAAATAGGCGTGGCAATGCTGCACAAGGTGAAAAAGCGATGGGCATCGCAATCAGAAATTTCTATCGTTGATGCATGAAAAAAATGCTTTCCATTTTTTTGATTCTGTTCAGCTGCGGGGCCGCTTTTGCAGAAAGCGTGGATTCTACGGCTGTGTCAGGAGCGCAAGTTTCGGCGGATACGGTCCACTGGCGAGATGTGAATTTTTCGTACCGTGAAGAAGATCCGGGGATGGATTCCTTGCAGGTTTTTTCTCCGCTCAAGTTCGGTGGCATGGTGGCGTTGACAGCGGCGAGTTACGGTGCGGCTTATGGGCTTGTCTTTGCGAAGGGTTGGTGGGACGAAGAAGGTTCGCAGTTCCATTTTGAAAATGATTTTGAGTACGCGAAAAATTTAGACAAGCTTGGGCATTTTGCAGCGGGCGTTGCGATTGCGGAAATTTTTTACCAGGGGTATTACTGGTCAGGCCTTACGGAGTTTCAGTCGTACGCAGCCGCCGCGGTTTCGGCGATGCTTACCCATGTGGCAATTGACGTGAAGGATGGTTATTCTCCAGAATGGGGTTTTAGCATTTTTGACGTGCTTTCGGGAACGCTCGGCGGTCTTTATCCGATGGCAAAACGTTATGTGCCGGTTTTCCAGTATTTTGATCTCAAATGGAGCTATTGGGTTAATTCCAAGGCTTATTACCGCCAGAGCGATACGGGAGTCTTTACCGATGACTATTGTAATGAAACATTTTGGTTTTCGTTGAAGGTTCATAAGTTGCTCCCGAACGGCGCTCGTAAGTATTATCCGTCGTGGCTTGCGATTGCAGCGGGCTTAAGTATTGATGAAGGCGTTTTCCAGCATAAAAAGGGCAAATATGAAGTTTACATTGCTTTGGATTACGACTTTGAAGCGATTTTTCAACCACATAAACGTTGGGCGCGTAATCTCGTCCGTTGGATCAATTACTTCAAGCTTCCGGCTCCGACCATTCAGGTTTATCCGGACGTGAAGTTCTATTTGCTGTACCCGATCAAGTTCTAAGGTGTTGAAGTTTGTATTTTATGGCTATGAAAAACGCACTGATTACAGGAATTACGGGCCAGGACGGCTCTTACTTGGCCGAACTGCTTTTGGAAAAAGGTTACAAGGTCTACGGCCTTGTTCGCCGCAAGAGCAAGCTGGATTTTAACAATGCGGAACACTTGAAGGGCAAAGTCGAATTCATTTTCGGCGATATGACGGATTCCGCATCGCTTCTTCGCGCCATGGAAATTGCAAAGCCGGATGAAATTTACAATCTCGCGGCGCAGTCCTTTGTGACGACTTCTTGGGAAACCCCGCTTTCGACTGCCGACATCAACGCGATCGGTGTAACGAAGCTCCTTGAAGCCGTGCGTCTTGTAAAGCCCGAAACCCGCGTCTATCAGGCGAGCACAAGCGAAATGTTCGGCAAGGTTCAGGCGGTTCCGCAGAACGAAACGACTCCGTTCTATCCGCGAAGCCCGTATGGCGTTTCAAAGCTTTACGGCCATTGGATTATCAAGAATTACCGCGAAAGTTATGGCATGTTCGCCTGCTCCGGCATTCTTTTTAACCATGAATCCGAACGTCGCGGTGCAGAATTCGTGACGCGCAAGATTACGATTTCCGTGGCGAAGATCAAGGCGGGATTGCAGGAATGTGTGGAACTCGGAAACTTGAACGCGAGCCGTGACTGGGGACACTCGGCGGATTACGTCCGCGCGATGTGGCTCATGTTGCAGCAAGACGTGGCTGACGATTATGTGGTTGCGTCGGGTGAAACGCATACAGTGCGTGATTTTGTGACGCTTGCATTCCGTGCTGCGGGCATGGAACTGGAATTCCACGGCGAAGGTGAAAAGGAATATGCGACGCTCCAGGGAACGGACCGAGTGCTTGTGAAAGTGAATCCGAAGTTCTTCCGCCCGGCAGAAGTCGACCTGTTGATCGGGGATGCGTCGAAAGCGAAGAAGGTTCTCGGCTGGGAACCGAAGATCTCTTATGCGGACTTGGTGAAGCGTATGGTCGAAAGCGACATGAAGCTTCTTGCTGAAGGAAAGATTTAATGCCGCGGACTTTAGTCGTCGGCGCTACGGGATTTGTGGGCGGATATCTTGTCCGCGAACTTGAAAGTGCTGGGCACAGCGTGGTCCAGGCGAATTTCCCGGAATTCAACCTGCTGAATTTGGAACAGGTCGAAAAGACAGTACGAGACGCCGCCCCTGATTACGTGGTGAATCTCGCCGCGGTGAGTTCTGTCGGTCAAAGCTGGAAAGATCCGTTGATGACCGTGGACGTGAATATCAAGGGCTCGCTCCACTTGCTCGATTCCATTCAGAAATTTGCCCCGAAGGCGAAAACGCTTTTGATCGGCAGTGCGGAAGAATACGCTCCCAAGGATTCTCCGTTAAAAGAAACGGATGCGCTCGAAGCGAGCAATCCTTACGGCATTACGAAGGTCGCACAGGAAAACTTTGCGAACCTTTACCGCAAAAAGTTCGGAATGCAGATCGTTTGCACTCGCTCATTCAATCACACGGGCGTGGGACAGCTGTTGAGTTTTGCCCTGCCGAGCTTCTGCAAACAGGTCGCGGATATGGATCGGAGCGGTAAGCCTGGAAAAATTTACGTTGGAAACCTGAGCGCGTTCCGCGATTTTTCGGACGTGGAAGATGTGGTGCACGTTTACCGCATGCTTCTTGAAACGGAAAACGATTACACGGTTTACAACGTGGGATCGGGAAAGGCGCATTCCATGCGAGAACTTCTGCAGATGATTATCGACCTTGCAAAGGTCCAGGTCGAAGTCGTGCAGGATCCGGAAAAAATGCGCCCTGTCGATATTCCGTACCTTTGCGCGGATAATTCCCGTGTGCAAAAGTTCTTTCGTGGCACGGACATTCGGGAGACCATTCGAAAAATGTTCTCCGCTTTCCGCAACGCTTAATGCAAAACGTTAGGAATTCAGACAGGCTTCGACAGCCTTCTGCATTTTGTCCGTCATCGCGTCCCAGCTCATGCCGAGGGCGCGTTCTTTTGCATTCGCTTCGAGCTTAGCCAAACGTTCCTTGTCGTGCAGAACGGAGGCAGCCTTTTGGCAGAAACCTTCCACGTCATCGTTTTCGTACAGAAGCCCAGTGACACCGTCGATGACGGAATCCTTGAGGCCCGCGACGTTATTCGAAAGGGAAATGGTGCCGCAGAGGTTTGCTTCGATGTTATTGATGCCCCAGCCTTCCTTAAAAGACGGATTGATGAAGAGCGAAGAACGGCTTAAAAGGTTGCGTTTTTCGTCTTCGGAAACGCGACCGAGGAATTGTACGGAGTCTTTGACGCCGAGTTGTTCCACCATCTGTTCGAGTTCCGGACGGAAGTCTCCGCTGCCGGCGATCTGCAACTGAATGCCCGGCACGAGTTCATTCAGGCGCGGCATGGCCGAGATGACGAATTGTGCGTTTTTGTACTTCATCAAGCGGCCGACGTAAGAAATGACAGGCGGATTTGCTTTGGCTTCGGTCGGGTGGAAATATTCCGTGTCGATGCCTGGTTCCACGACAAACATTTGCTTGTAGCGAATGCCCATATCGTCGATTTCTGCTTTGGTGCTTTCGGAGATGGCGAGGAAGTTCTGGTTGCGGTAGAAGAGCGCGACAGCGCGTTCCATTAAGTAAACGTACAGGGCGATAGGGAAGACCGTTTCGCGGAAGATGGACTTGCGGAAAAAGTGCATCACCATGTGGAGGCTCTTGGTTCCCTTGAGACAAGTCGGCGTGAAGAATGGGATCTTGTTCAAGTTTTCGACAACGAGATCGTATTCTTTGCAGTGTTCCTTGACGTAGCTGTGCACGCTGAAGTTGAACAGAAATTTGTTGCCGATGCGGACCGTGCGAACCCCATCGATGAATTCTTCGTTCGGGAGACCTTGGACGCGGTGAGAAAGGAATGTGACTTCGTAATCGCGTTCATTCAGCCGCTTAAAAATCTCGTGATGGTAAAGTTCTGCGCCACCCGCTTCCGGATTTTTGATGTCTCGCCAGTTAATCGCTAAAATTTTCTTCTTTGCCACGTAAAACTCCGTTTTGTTGAAAATTAACAATTCACAATGGAGATTTATCCATTCACAATGAACAATTGTCAAAAACTGGGAAAGGAGGTTTTACGTCAAAGGTAAAGGTTCCTCGAAGATTGAAGATTGCCTTACAGTTCCGCTTCGATCAGCTTCAAAATTTTGGGAATCACGACGTCTGGATGTTCGCTTGTGCTTGCGCCTGCGGCTTTTGCGTGTCCGCCACCGCCGAAGGTCCCTGCGATCTTGTTCACGTCTACGATATAGTTCGAGCGCAAGCTGATTTTATACTGACCATTGACCGGATACATGAAAAGAGCTACTTCGGTTTCGCTGACTTCGCGGATCGTGTCGACGACGGAACCCAGATCCATCGGGGTGACGTCAAAGCGCTGCATGTCTTCTGGGGTGACGTAAGAGTAAACCACTTTGCCGTCCAAGCCGAGCTTGCACTTTTCCATAGCGAGGCCCGTGATGAGGGTTGCTTTGTAAGATCGTGTGTAATAGGTGTCGTTGATGATTTTTGCGAAGTCGCAGCCTTTGTCGATGAAGTCACCGACAGCGGTCATGGTGCGCTTGCTCGTACAGCTGAATTTGAAGGCGCCTGTATCGTGGACGATTCCGAGGTACATGCTGTTAGCTGTGTTTTTACTTACTTTGTTCGAATCCAGCAGGAAGTAAAGAACTTCGCTTGCGGAGCTTGCACTGGGTTCGACGAAATTGACTGTGCATAGGTTCTGCGGATTGCTGATATGATGGTCAATGTTGCAGGTGAATTTTGTTTTTTTCAAACATTCTACACCATTTGCACCGCAGCGTTCAAAAGACGGTGTATCCATGAGGAAAGCGAGATCTACATCGCGGCCATCGTATTCGTGCAAAATTTTGTCGGCACCGCTCAAAAGATTGTAACTCGGCGGGAAAGCTTCGGCAAAAACCTGCGCCTGGACATTCGGGAGATTGTCTACGATATAATTGTACAGACCGAGGCAAGAACCGATACAGTCACCGTCCGGACGGACATGTCCAAAAATCGCCACGGAACTCGCTTTCGAAAGTATTTCTTCAATCGTCATACAGGTAAACCTTTTTTGGGGGGAAAGTTAATAATTCTAAGGGAGAGGTGAATTGAAAATTCCTGCTAAAACTTCCCATCTTCAGCATACCTCAGCTTTTCGCATTTTTTCTTTTTTATAAATTTCTACTCAAACACATCTCACATCAAGAAGGTTTTTCATGTCTCGCTTGCGCGTTTTGGTTTTTATGGGCGGTTATTCCACGGAACACGATGTTTCTGTCACCAGTGGTACCGGCGTTATCCGCGCGATGGATCGTACTAAGTACAACATTCATCCGGTTTTGATTCAAAAGGACGGAACCTGGATTTGGTCTTCTCGAGAACTTTCTCCGTATCAGAAGGATAACTTTAGCGAGAATTATTTCTACAGCTTGGAAGGTCCGAGTGCAAGACAGGAAAAGAATCCGGCTCTTTCGGAACTTCCGAGTGCAGACATCGCCTTCCTCGCTTTGCACGGCAAGTGGGGCGAAGACGGCCACGTTCAGGCTCTTCTCGAAAACTGGGGCATTCCGTACACGGGTTGCGGCCTTCTCGCTAGTGCTCTCGCCATGGACAAGGTTCTTTGCAAGGCTGCATACCTTTCTGTTGGCATCGATACGCCTCCGTACCGAGTTCTTTTCCGCGATGATTTCTCGGGCGATAAGCTTGTGGATGCGGCAGACGCTTTGGGCTTCCCGCTTGTGATCAAGGATCCGGTGGGCGGTTCGAGCATCGGCATGGGCATTGCGAAGGATTTGGACGAAGCCGGTCAGATTGTGAACAATCTCTTCAAGAATTCGAACCGTCTCCTTTGCGAAAAGTTCATCCAGGGTCAAGAAGCGAGCTGCGGTTATATCGAAGGCGTTGAAACGCCGCTTCCGCCGACCGAAATGCGCATGACCACCCGTGAATATTTTGACTTCGAAGCGAAGTATAACGGTGAATGCCGCGAAGTGACGCCGGCAGAATTCCCGGAAGAACTCACTAAGCGCATCCAGCAACTTTCCAAGAAGGCTCATCTCGCAATCGGTGGCGCTGGCTACAGCCGCACGGACGTTCGCATTGACGCAGACGGCAAGCTCTGGGCTCTCGAAACGAATACGCTTCCGGGCATGACGCCGACTTCGATCCTTCCGGCAGAAGCCGCAGCTGTCGGCATTGACTACACTCATCTGATTGATCTGATCATCGACACAAGCCTCAAGATTGAGCGTTAAAATGGAACTCGATCTCATTCTTGATACATCGCGCAAAGGGATTGCTCTTGGCATCTACGCCGCGGGGAAGCCTGTATGTGAACATTTTGAACCGGAATCCCGCGGTGAAAACCTGGGACGGATTCTCGATGCGGCCTTGGAACAGGCGAAGGTGGCTCTTGACGACGTAAAACGCGTTCTCGTGACGCTCGGTCCGGGATCCTTTACGGGACTTCGCACGGGCATAGCCTTCTGCGAAGGACTTTGCTTTTCGGGAAAGCGCTCCTTGTACGGGATTTCGACTCTGAAGGCGCTGCGCTCTCTTTGCGCAGATGAAAATTCCGTCGTTGTGCTGTATGCGCGTACGGGCTTCTTCTACGTGGGAACGCAGACGGAAGAACTCTTTATTCCGGTCGAAGAAGCGCTTCAAAAGTTTGAAGATTTGAAGATTGCATCTTTTGTCGTGGACCATCGTTCCGCGGAAGAAGAACGATTGAAGGCTTTGGTTCAAAAAACGAACGCACAGCTAATCGTTTCGGAGGGAAATGAAATCGCTCCGTTTTGCAAGTTCTTTGCGGAAGTGGAACCGAACATTGTGCAGAGTGCGAACTACATTCAGCCGTCTTATTACGAACGCCGTGGTGCAGAGGGGGTTATTCGCTAATGTCTGAACTTGCAATGACAGTCCGTGAAATGGAAGATCGTGACATTCCAGCTGTGCTCGAAATTCAAAATGCGACGCACTTTGAAAACTGGGATGAAAAGACTCTCCAGAAATTCTTGTTGAAAACGTACACGTTTGCGTTTGTGGCAGAAGCTCCGGATTCGGCTGGGAACTGGAAGCTTGCGGGTTACGCAGTCTTCTCTTTGGCTGCCGATGAAGCGGAACTGCTTGCTATTTCGACTGCGCCTGAATTCCTTCGCAAAGGCGTGGCTACGGAAATCTTTGCGGAAGGCGAAGAAGCTCTTGCGGATGCGGGTGCTCGGAACTTTTACCTCGAAGTCCGTGAGCATAATGAATCTGCTATCGCATTCTATCGCAACCTGGGCTTTGAAAAGAACGGGGAACGCGGAGGTTATTACTCTGACGGGGAAAATGCGGTCTTGATGACTCGTCCTCTTTAATGCGAGATTTTTATGAGCCGAATTTTTAAGCCGATTTCCGATATCCGAAAAGAGAAGCGCCGAGCGAAGATCGTGACGCGGACTCGAATCGTTGTTGCTGTCGTTTTGTGCATTCTTCTCTTTTATGTTTTGGTCTCTTACAGCGGCCACTGGCTTGTACGGGATGACTCCTTTGAACATGTGAACTGGGTCGTTGTCCTGGATGGGCAGAGCGGAGATTTGGAACGCTCGGATTACGCGGCAAAGCTTGTGCGCGAAGGCAAGGCGGATTCCGTGTTGATTCTTGGACGCCGTGTGTTCCGCGATAAGAACAATGCGGACTTTTATGCCGAAGACATGGAAGAAGTCGGCGGAGTCGATCCGAGTCGCATTTACATCTACCGCCACGACGATCCGAGTACGATCGAAGAAGCGGTCTCGGTCATTCCTTGGTTCAAACGTCGCGCTCCGAAGGATACGGTCTTATTGCTTACGGCCGCTCCGGCAACACGCCGTGCAGCGTTCCTCTTCAATACGCTTTCCGGTGGACATCCCGCATTCATCACGGTGGATTTGCACGATTGGCGTTACAATGCAAAGACCTGGATTTTTGAACGGGAAGCTCGCAAGAACTGGCTCCGCGAATGGGCAGCCATTTTGAATGCAAAATGGGATTTGCTCGGCGTGGATACGCTTCTTGTTTCGGACCGTCCAGTCCGCTTCCCGGAACGTTGGGAAAACGCAGTCTCTTCAAAGACAAACGTTACCCCTCCTCCTCTTTCTCAGTTGGTTTCGATCAAAAAGGCGATCGCTTCTCAGGATTCTACCGTTAAGGAAATTCAGGCAGAAGCTCAGCAAGAATCGATGCCATTACCGGATTCCCTCTAAAAAAAGGAGCTGCGGATGAAAAAGTTCTTTACAGCGCTTTCTTTGGCTTGTTTTGCAGGCTGTTACAGTCCGGAGCAGTATAAGGCTTCAACCAATCAAAATCAAACAGCGACTTCGGATTTCGGTACGCTGTATGAAATCAACGGAGGAAAGCAAATTTGCAATCCTTCCGTGACGCAGGATGAAGACAACTATCCGGCTTCGATGCTTTGGCTCAACTTTTCGGGAACATTGAACGTGGAAGACGCTCCGGATGGCTATTCGACGACCGGGGCGAAAACGCATGACCGTTTGACCATTTCCGATACCGCAGGCAAGGTCCTCTGGTATTTGACAAGAGATGAAGTCGAAGGCGTGGACTGTGAATTCCAGGATCCGGAATGGACGACTCATGGCAACTTTATCATTACGCTTGCCGCTTCGAATGTAGAAGGTTCTAAGGGTTGCGACGAATTGAACTACGGACTTTTGGTGGTGAGACTTTCCGACAAGAAGACGTTCTTCCTTGCAGACAGCGGGATGGATGAATCCGCGAATCCGCACCTTTGGATTGGCGAAGAACAGGATGAAGTCGGCGAAGATGACGAACGTGCAGAATTCTTCGGTACAAATGAAGTCAAACTCGTGTACATGAATACATCGGGCAAACTTGTGTATGTGGATTATGCGAAGAGTGAAAAGCCGGTGACGCTCAAGGCTCCGAGTGTAGAAGGCTTGCTCGACGGTCCGATGATTTCTCCGGATGGAAAGTTCATCGTTTATGATGTCTTAGAATCTTCGTATTCCTGGAGCTCTTACGTGCAGGAACTTTCTTCGACCTCTTCGCCGGTGGAAATTAAAAAACTTGACGGCATGATTTCGAATCCTGTGTTCCCGCATTGGTGGAAGCTCGGTTCCCGTCTTTTTGTTGTTTGGACGGAATTTGCTGCAGGAAATGCGTATTTGAATAAGAGCGACTTAACCGATGAAAGCACTTGGACTGGAACGCTTGGCAGAACTGCGATGCGTGAAGTCACGGTGACCGCAGGCGCTCCGAGCGATGTGGCGGTGGAATGGAACGGAGATGTGCGTGAAATCGCGCCGGTTCCGCTGATCGGGGGACGTTCTCCGAGTGGGCATTTTGTTTCGACGGGAACGAATAACGGTTACATGCTTTATATTCCTTAAGGAGATGGCAAGATGAAAAAATATTGGACACTCGCTCTTGCCGCTCTTTGCGGTTTTTCGCTTTCGATGCTCGTTCCGGAATCTCCGGCGACGCCATGGGAATCCATTGGCGGTTGCGGTGCTGGCGGTAGCGGTGGCGGTGCTTCGGATGGCATCAAATGGATCGGTCAGGGTGTGAATGGTGGCCTTGTCGAAACGGAAATCTTTGCCAAGGCTTCGGTCGGGGAAAATTATTCCGGATTCACCTTTACGCCGCGATTCTCTTTTAAGCCGACGTGGTCGACTTCGGTCGGGGTGACACTTCCGTTTATGACGCATAGCGGTGAAGTGCAGTACCGCACAAACCAGGCTCCGGTAGACCGTACAACGGGCGGCTTTGGCGATATCTCGTTTGATGTTTCACAAATTGTCGGCGGCGGCGGTGCTGCGAACATTTCTCTTGCGCTCACGATTCCAACGGGCCAGTATGATATCAAGCGCGGTACGGACGCTTCGCAGGAATTCCTCCCGTCGAGCTTCCAGAAGGGCTCGGGCGTTTATTCTTTAGCTCTCGGCTGGAATTACACGCGTGATACGGAAAACGGCATGTGGCTTTATTCTTTGACGTATACGCATCCGTTTAACGTGAGCTTTAGCGGTGAAAACGAATTCAACGATTCGTACTTTAAGGATTACGATACCGATGGCGACGACCGCTTTGAATATCACTTTAAGTGGTATGGTGAAAATGACTTGGGCGGATATACGCCGCCGAGTGTTTCTGCAAGCCTTGCTTACGCTTACCGCGGTCAGGAAAACTTTGTACATTCCTTTGGAATAACCTTCTCGGCGCCTCTGGGCGTTGCCTGGATTCCGTCCGAAAAGGTGGGCACGTACGATCCGCGCCCAGACCCGGATCATAAGGCTTGGTCTTTCGCATTCGTTTACGGTCTTGAATTTTCTCGTGCGGACTATCCGATTTTTCTCGCGTTCTCGCTTCCGCTGCACGACAAGTCGAATGGCGCAGATGCGGATGATGAATACGACGAAAGTGCGATGCGCAAGTGGGACTTGCCGGACTTTGGCGCGTTCCTCGAAGAATGGACTTTGGCAGTTGGCATCAAGGCTAGCTTCCTCTAAAATTGGACATAGGAGATTATTATGAAAAAACGATTTACTCTTTCTCTCGCTCTTTTAGCTGGCGCCTGGATGGTGGGTTGCAGCTCTAGTTCGAGCGCTTCCGATGAAGATTCTTCTTCGTCCTCCGCTTCTTACAATTCAGAGGATTGCACCCTTTCTGAAAAAGGCGTCAAGATTTTGCTCCCGGCGGGAGATGAAGAATACAAGATCGGTGATTCCATTACAATCGTCTTTGTTGCAAACTATGCGAATGCGAACGGTTTCAAAGTTCTTTATAAGGCAAATGCGGATGATCAAGGCACGCAACTTTTTGCTAATTCTATCGGTGACGAAGCTCCGGATGGCACGGAATGCACCGAAGTCAAGGCTCTCCTAAAGGAAGAACTCACGCCTTCGACGGAAGCGTTTATCCACGTGGAGGCTTATCTCGCAGGGAAGATCCGCGCCAATTCCAACACTTTCACAGTGAAAGCGAAGTAAATTGGACTGTACGATCGCTCTTGTCGGAGCAGGAGGCTTTGTCGGCTCTCACCTGCTCCGGGCTCTTTTGGAACGGACTCCGTGGAAAATCCTCGCTGTAGACTTGGATTTTCACCGGCTTCAAAATTTGCGGTCGCAGAAGGATTCCCGGGTGGAATTCCTATTGGCAGATATTGCCGAACCGCAGATAATCCAAATGGTTTCCCAGTGTGAAATCGTGGTGAACCTTGCGGCGATTTGCACCCCGAGCCGTTACATGAGTGAATCGCTCGCGGTCATCGAAAGTAATTTTTCGCATCCCGCGGCCCTTGCCGATGCCTGTGCTAAAACGGGCTCCTGGCTTGTTTATTTTTCGACGTCGGAAGTTTACGGTAAAACCACTTTGGCGACAGAAGTCCTGGACGAAGATGCTTCGGATTTTATCCAAGGTTCGGTCAAGGCTTCGCGTTGGTCTTATGCGGTAGCCAAGCAACTTTCCGAACGCTACATCGCTGCGATTCCGAACCTGAAGTATTCGGTGGTGCGACCTTTCAATTTTATCGGTCCTTGGATGGACTTTATGCCGGGCGTGGATGGCGATGGCATTCCGCGGGTCCTTGCGAATTTTTCGAGTGCCTTGGTGCAAAACGAGCCGATGGTTCTTGTGAACGGTGGGGAAGCGAGACGCTCCTTTACATCGATCCATGACGCGGTGGACTTTATGTTCTGTCTTTTTGAAAATCGGGAAAAGGCTTACGGCGAAGCGTTCAACGTGGGCAATGCAAAGAATGAACTTTCGATTCGCGAGCTTGCCGTTTTGATGCGCCGCATTTATGCTCGCATTCTTTCTGTACCAGAAGAAAAGCTGTCGCCGTTCAAAGAACTTTCGGGCGAAGCTTATTACGGTGAAGGTTATGAAGATTCCCTGCGCCGCATTCCTTCGGTTAAAAAGTCCAAATGCTTGCTCGGCTTTGAAGCTAAAATTCCTTTAGAAGAAGCTTTGGAAGAATCGCTTCGTTGGTTCCATGCGCATTATACTTCGGAGTGTAAACGTTCATGACCCGAGACCTGTTCCTGTTCATTCCGGCTTACAATGTGGAGCGGGAACTTCTGGATTTGTTAAAATCCATTCCGTCTTCCGTTTTGCTGCGCACGGCGGAGCTTTTGATTGTGAACGATGGGAGCGCCGATAAGACTCTTGCCGTCGCCAAAAAGTTTGCCGATGAAGAAATTCGAACGAGCGTTCGCGTTGAAAGCTTTGCGAAGAACTCAGGTTATGGCGCGGTCATCAAAACGGGCCTTTTGCGCGCCAAGGAACTAGCCGGACTTTTGAACGTAAAATTTGCCGTTTGCTTACACGGAGACGGTCAATATCCCGCAAAGTCCATTCTACCGATGATCGAAACGCTCGAAGGATCGGACGCGGTCATTTGCCAGGGATCGCGGCATGCTTTGCAAGGTGGCCCTCGGGAAGGACGCATGCCGCTTTACAAGTATCTCGGCGGAAAGCTTTTGACCTTTATTGAAAATTGCGTTTTTATGAACAAGCTCTCGGATCGTCACAGCGGCTTGATCGCTTACCGAACCTCTTACTTAAAAAAACTCAACTTGAAAAAGTTCAGCGGTTCGTTCGATATCGATCTTGAAATTTTAGCGACCGCAGATGCGCAAAAGGAAAAACTTTTGGAAATCCCCATTGAAACGCGCTATGCGGGGGAAGTTTCCAATTTGCGCGTGATCCCTTACGGTTTCCGTGTGCTGCGCGTTGCACTTCGCCGTTTGAGAGGCTTTTATGGTTGATGTCTTGATTACTGGAGGCGCAGGCGTTGTCGGGTCAAGGCTTTGCCAAAAGTTCCTTTCGATGGGACTTTCCGTTCGTGTGCTCACGCTTCCGGGGCAGGGCGAAGTGAAGCGCCTTCCGAAAGAAGTGGAAATTTTTTACGCCGATGTGACGGACCCGAAAACGCTTTCGTATGCGTTCCAGGGTGTGCATACGGTTTGCCACTTGGCAGCGGTGATTCTTGCGAAGGACCGTTCTGCATTTGAACGCATCAATTATCAGGGAACAAAGAACGTTCTGCTCGCAAGTAAGTCGGCTGGGGTCAAGCGTTTTTTGCTGGTTTCGAGCATTTCGGTGACATATCCCGTGCTGACGGATTACGGTTTGAGCAAATTGCAGTGCGAGACTTTGGTAAAGAATTTTGGAATTCCGTACACGATTGTACGGCCTACTTTGGTCGTGGAAGAAACCGGCGGTGCGGAATACATGCTCTTTGTGAAGTATTTGAAAAAGACCCCGATCGTCTTTTTGCCGGGCGGAGGAAAGTGCTTAAAACGCCCTGTTCCAACGGAAGATCTGGTATCGGGGATTGTAATGGCGGCGACTTCTCCGAAGGCGCTTGGAAAGATTTACGCCTTGGGTGGCTCCAAAGTGCTTTCGATGGCGGAAATGGCTCGAATTTCGCTTGAACGTGCAGGCATGCATAAAAAAATTCACAACATTCCGCTGTGGATATGCCATATTTTAGCCACTTTAAAACAGATTTTCATCCCGGGAAGCGTTTCGGCAAAGCAAGCACTTGCAGGATTTTGGTATAATGCATCACCGGAAATTGCAGATGCGGAAAAGGATCTCGGTTATAAGCCAGGGACTCCTTTTTAAACATTATTTTTTGAGCAATTCCAAAAAGAAAAGAATAGTTTAAGGAAATAACAAAGAGGTTTTTATGAATTTGAAGAAATTTTCTTCGGTCGCTTTGACGTCGGCAACGCTCCTTTTCACGGCTTGCGGTAGCGATAGTTCAAGCAGTCCGAACCGCGAATCGGATTCTTCGTCTTCGACCGGAACATCATCTTCTTCGGTAGAAAATGAAAAAGCGGCGGAAATCGATTCTCTTGTGAAAGAAACTCCGAACATGCTTTTGACGAAAAAGGGCGATGCGAACATTTGGCTTGTCGCCGGTTCCACGGGGCTTTATTCTTTGTGGGCAATTGATACTGCATCCTCGTCGACTTCTTACGCCAATGCTTTGACCAAGGGTGATATTACCACGGGAAAACTTGAATTCAGCAAGCAGGCGGACGGATTCGTTTATTCCAAGGGCGTTGCGCAGGCGGAAGCCTTTATTGAATGGCTGGAAGACGGCATTACGCTTGAGTTCTCTGTGGAAGACGGCGTTTTGATGGTTTCGATCGACGGCGACAAACCTGTGGCTGTGCAAAAGGCAACGCGCAAGGTGACTTCGGGCTATCTTTCCAAGGCGGATTCTCTCGTCGGAAAGCAGCTCGAATGGAGCAACGGAGATTCTTCTTCGGTCTACCGCTTCTTTAAGAACGGCGAATATGTGCGCCTCAGATTGGATGACGAAAAGAATTCTTTTGAAGCGGGCTATTATGATGTGCATCGTCAGGTTCTTTTGATGAAACCGGTGGAACACACGGGAACCGTGAGCGTCTTGACCGCTTATACGGCAAAGGTCGATGGCGATACTTATGATTTCGACGATGGACTTGCGCTAAAATCTTATAAGGCATCGACGATGAAGGTTTCTTATCCGGATGTCGAACTTTTGAAGGCAAACGGCTGGGAATCGAAAAGCAACGATACGCTGCTCTGGACTTTAGACTTGCAAGAAGATAATCGATATCTGATTGAAGGCAAGACCGGTGTCACGGACAACACGCTCAAAATTCGTCGTAAGGGCAATTGGAGCGTTTACGGCGACTATCTGGTGATGACCGTGGATACTTGCCAGGCGGTTACTTCTGTGAAATGCCCGACGGAATACGGACAAATCACGACTCTTTCGGAAGGCGGATTCGAATTTGACAACGTGATTGAAGATCTCGAATACGCCGCCCCAAAGAAATGGACTCCTGTTATTGAGGAATAACCGTTTCTGGCCAGGGATGCTTCGGGTACCTTCCCCGAAGCTCTTTTCGTATCTCGGGGTAAGTGTTCTTCCAGAAGCCCGTTAAATCCCACGTCTTTTGCGCCGTGCGGAAGTTCGGGGCTAGAATGTCGTAGCGGACTTTGATTTTTCCCTGCGCAATCGTATGTTCTCCACGCATCTGCATCAAGTCTTCGATGCGGGCAGAGATTTCCACGGGAGCGTCTTCCTCGTAATGGTACCGCGCCTTTTTCCCGTTGGGCAGCACAAGCGTATCCGGGAACATTTTTTCCATCCAACCGATCATGTTTTCGCCGAAGTATTCCTTCATCTTTTTGCGGAAACGTTCTGCGGTCAGATCGCGCATTAAAAAGACACCGTCCATAAAATCTTCGACGACAATGTCCATATCGTCTCCGGACCATTCGGGAAGGGAATATTCGGGGAAGTTCGCCGCGGCGAGCTTCATTTTGCAAAGAAGGATCTTGTTCGCATCGTCCATCCAAAGGTGAGAAAGATCTTCGCGCTTGTGACGTTCCATCCAGGTGCTACCGGTTAGCGCTTGGAGCTTTTTTAAAATCTGCGGGGAAGCTTCTTGCGGCTGAATTTCTTTGCGGGAAATTTCAGCGCCGTTGGACGTGCGAATTTCAAGACCGATGTAACGTTCTTGGCCCGAGCGCCAAAGCAGTTCGTAATGAACTTCGGCATTGTCGTTTTGAAGGAACTTGTCAGGCACTGGCACATAAAGGCTTGCATGCATTTCTGACTTTTGCGCAGAACTGGTGCGCAGTAAATGAAAGACGAGAATCGCATTCGCTTCTTGGACGCTTGCCGGCGCTATCGGGAACGTGTCCGTCGGCGTCTTGTAAGCGCTTCCGCTTTGAATGGCGAGCGCCTGGGGAAAAGCTTTCAAAAGGGCTTGGATGGTCGAATCGGAATCGTTTTGGGTGAAACGGGCTGCGTCTTTTTCTTTGGCGTGGTCTGCAAGGCGTTTGAAGGTGAGGCGCGTTTCTCGGGCGGTCCGATTTCCCTTGTGCAAAAGGTCTTCGGCAAGCTCTAGCGCATTCTGCGGAACACGATCCTTGCCCGAAGACTCTTCGCTGTCGAGAATGGAAAAAAGAGCGAGCGTTTGGTTTGAAATCCGGGAGGCTTCGAGGTAAGCCTTTGCCAAGGCAAGATCATTCAGCGGAACGTCCAAGGCTTTTTCGCCGAGTGCTGTAATGTTCCCATCGGCGAAAACAAAACCGTTTGCGGCAAGCTCTTTCAAAGCCTTTGCAGAGAACTTTGCGTCCGGTTCGGTGGGCAGGTGCAGGTCGGTGGGTTGCACACGGGCGATCTTTGCAAGAGCGGCACGTTCCAGAAGAATCGGACGCAGATCGCTCTTTTGCACTTCGGGAACGATTCCCTTGGGAAAGAAAGTCTCTTCGCGGCTGCTCCACAGTCGAATGCAAACGCCTTTTTGTGTACGGCCTGCACGACCGGTGCGCTGTACCGCATTCTGCAAACTGATGCGGCTGAGTTTTAACAGATTTTTGTTCTGCAGCGCATTGAATTCCGTGGTGCGTTCAAGGCCCGAATCGATTACGCCTGTGACGCTCGGAATCGTTAAGCTTGTTTCGGCGATGTTTGTTGAAAGGATTACGCGCGGTGCATCGGTACTTGCAAAAATTTCTCGTTCGACAGATTTATCTTGCCCTCCGTAGAGCTCGTAAATCGAAAGCTTGCCGTAACCGTAGACTTCGTCCAGGTGACGGTGTACGGTTGAAATTTCGCCCTTACCCGGTAAAAAGACGAGGGTCGTTCCCCAGACACCGTTTCGTTCCAAAGTGCGCAGTGCCTTTTCCACGTTCTTTGCAAGGGGAGTGCCTGCGGGGGAGTCCTGGTTCAAAATCTGCACGGGGAATCCCGGACGTCCGACCTTTAAGCAGGGGACCTGTAATATATTTTCGAGTTCTTCGCGGTTCAGCTCTGCCGAAAGAACAGCGATCTTCGGCACGAACGCTCTGTCTTTTGCGGACTGTTGCATCGCCAAAAAGTAGGCGAGTAAAAGGTCCATTTCGGCACGGCGCTCGTGGAATTCATCGAAGACAATCCAGTCAAAATGTTCGGGCTTGTGCAGCTCGGACTGGAGAAAATTCCCGTAGGTGGTAAAAAGGATCTGCGTCTTATCGCTGACGGCGCTTTCAAACCGGATCTTGTAGCCGATGGTAGAACCTTCCGGTGCGCCGGAAAGTTTTGCCAGGTAGCCGGAAAGGCTTGTAGCGGCAAGACGTCTCGGTTCAAGGACCGCGACTTTGGCTGTGCCGTTCTTTTCGGAAGCGAGCAGCCATGGGACAAGAGTCGATTTACCGGAACCGGTCGGGGCGGTCAAAAGAATGTTTTGACCCTTGGCGATTTCGGCGCGGATGGCTTCTGCGCTTTCGTAAAGAGGAAGCGAGTGAAAAGCGGAATTAAGCACGCGGGAAGCGGAGATGTTCGGCAGTCGCCTTGTCCGCATACGGCCAGTGGCTGTTCTTTGCCTGTCTGTCGAAGAGAAGGTTCTGGAGACGGCGCTGCAGACCCGCTTCTGATTTGCAGAAGAAGTAGACGACCTTGTCTTCCTTGGCGATGTAGAAGGAAGCAGCCTTGTACTTTGCCTTGTAGGCGGTACGGAAGGTCATGATGTCTTGCTTCTTCGGTATCACGCGGCCATTCTTGATTTCGCAGATGACGTCTGCGTCCTTCATCATGGCCTGACCTTTCTGGCGCACAAATTCCAGGTTCGGAGCGGTGTTTTTCTTGATGGTGTTCAAATCAAAGGCTCCACCACCTTCTTTTATGACGCGACGCACGGCACGGATCACGGCGACAATCGCGACCACGACGAAGATAATCAGGATGAGCCACCAGTAATTGGCAAAAAATTCAGCAACTTGGGACATATAGCCTCATCTATGTAAAAACTGTTTTGGAAGATAGAAAAAGAATTCGGAGCCCTTAAATCGGAGAGTGAAAATTTCTATCGTTTTTGGAAATTTCACAACCTAAAGAGGTACTCAGACGAAATGAAAAATTGGCGTATCGACGATTCCCGCGATCTTTACAACATCCGCGGGTGGGGCATCAATTACTTCGACATTAACGAAGAAGGCCACGCAACGGTGAGCCCGCTTCGCGACAAAGGTCCGGCAATTGATCTTTATAAGTTGGTGCAGGAACTCGATCTTCGAGACATGCCGGCTCCGGTGCTTGTCCGCTTCCCGGACATCCTCGATATGCGCATTGAAAAAATCAATGAGTGCTTCAACAAGTCGATTCAGGAATACGGTTATCACGGTTCTTTTTACGACGTGTTCCCGATCAAGGTGAACCAACAGCGCGCGGTTTTGGAAGAAGTCGTTCGCCACGGAAAAAAGTTTAACATCGGACTCGAAGCCGGTTCCAAGCCGGAACTTCACGCTGTCCTTGCCAACATGGACAATCCGAATTCGCTCATCATCTGCAACGGTTACAAGGACGAAGACTTTATTGAACTCGCCCTCCTCGCTCAGAAGATGGGGAAGAATGTGTTTGTCGTCGTCGAAAAGATGAACGAACTTCCGATGATCATCGAAATTTCTCGTCGCATCGGAGTCAAGCCGAACATCGGTCTTCGCATTAAGCTCGCTTCGAGCGGTCAGGGCAAGTGGGAAGAATCCGGTGGATACCACAGCAAGTTCGGCCTTTCGAGTTCGGACCTTCTTTGCGCCATGGAAATCATTCGCAAGGAAAAGATGTGCGACTGCGTGAAGCTCATCCACTGCCATCTCGGCAGCCAGATTACGAACATTCGCAAGATCAAGGCGGGCCTTCGTGAAATCTCCGAATTTTACGCACAACTGAAGCAGCTCGGCATGGGCGTCGAATTTGTGGACGTCGGAGGCGGTCTGGGCGTGGACTA
The DNA here is from genome assembly GCF_022776125.1 of Hallerella sp. NCBI lineage: Bacteria > Pseudomonadati > Fibrobacterota > Fibrobacteria > Fibrobacterales > Fibrobacteraceae > Hallerella > Hallerella sp. The sequence continues at coordinate 19,030 of NZ_JALFIA010000045.1, forward strand.
TGACGGTAGCCGCAGTGCCGCAACCGGTTCTGTGAACTATTCTATCCAGGAATACGCAAATGACATTGTGTATTCGATTTATGAAACTTGCGAAAAGTTTAATCTTCCGCATCCGAACGTGATTGCTGAAACGGGCCGCGCCCTTTCTGCGCATCATTCCGTACTCGTGTTTAACGTTCTCGAAGCGGCAGGCCCTGCATTCTATGAAGAAGCGGAAATTGAAATCCCGGAAGATGCAGCCGATTGCATCAAGGATCTTTACAGCATTCTCAAGTGCTTGAACGTAAAGAACCTGCTTGAAAACTGGCACGATGCCATGCAGATTAACGATGATGTTCTTTCCGGATTTCGCGTGGGAACGGTCGACCTGCAGACGCGCGCCCTTTCGGAACGCTTGTTCTGGAGCGTTGCGCGCAAGGTTTGCGAACTTTCGACGGAACTGCGCCATTCCCCGGCTGAACTTTCGGAACTTCCGCGTTTGCTTGCCCGCAAGTACTTTTGCAACTTTTCGCTCTTCCAGAGCCTTCCGGACAGCTGGGCGATTGACCAGATCTTCCCGATCATGCCGATCCAGCGCTTGAACGAAGCTCCGACGGTGGATGCGACGCTTCAGGATATCACCTGCGACTCCGACGGTAAAATTGACATGTTCGTGAGCGGGGAAGGCGTCGTGAGAACGCTTCCGGTGCATCCGTTAAAGGCTGGTGAACCGTATTATTTGGCGGTTTACCTCGTCGGTGCTTACCAGGAAATCCTCGGTGACTTGCACAACCTTTTTGGCGATACGAATGCTGTGCATGTGGTCTGCGACGGAAACGGCTACCGTATCGATCAGATGATTGACGGCGAATCCGTGGAAGATGTTCTCGACTACGTGAACTTTAGCGATAAGGCTCTCGTGCGCACCATGGAAAACTGGGTTTCGAGTTCCGTGAAGGAAGGCAAGATTACTTTGCAGGAAGGCAAGGAATTCTTGAACATTTACCGTTCGGGACTTTATGGCTATACGTACTTGGAAGAGTAGGCTTATTCCTTCCACCTGCGATTCGACGTGAGGGGAGGCTTCCCTCACGTTTCATCAAAATCATCACCGGCATCCGCAGGTGCGGCAAGTCGGTCGCTCTTTCGCAGATTTGTTTAACTCCATTCGCGCCTACGACGGCTTTTTCGACTTGACGCACCATCTGGAGAATGTTGTTTACAATGAACTCCTGTATAGGGGATATTCTCTGAGCGTCTATTCAGGAAAGCAAGAAATGGGTGCGTTTGCCGACATCGACTATTTCACTTGTACCGTCAGGCACATCAAGCTATGGGACTTCTTGGAAATGGACGATTTATAGCTTTTCAGCCGGGCAGCAAATAGGGGAGGCTCCCTATTGACAACTTGTCAATAGAATCTCCTTTAAGGAGGTTCTTTTTTGGATGCCAAAAGGGTACTTTTGGGTGTGGATTTTTCGGAATACTCTGTGAATGTGATTCTTGAAAGTAAGTACGTGTTTCGCGCCAATGTGGCTAATGGACTTGAGGGGGGAAGCTTTCGCCTGTTCCTTGACGGCAAGGCGATTACCGATACGATTGCGGTGCCGCAGACTGGAATACTTACGAATTCGTAGATGGAGAAACGCCTTTAATCGAAAAAGGTAATCACGTGCTGCGAATTCAGTTCACCGGTAGCTACGTGAATATGGACTGGATCCAGTTCGCGCTCACCGAAACGCTCAAACAAGCCGGATTCGCCCGTGGTATCTATATCGTTCGCGGTTCCAGTCTCGCCAACACTCTCCGCGTGCAACTCAAGTAAGTTTACTTTTTATTTTTAGTTTTTTTGTCTTCGTTTTTGCGGAGGCTTTTTTCTTTTCGGTATTTTTTTTGGAAGCCTTTTTCTATGTAAGCAACCGATTCATCTTAACAAATCTTCCTGGCTTTGACCATTGTGTGACGCATAGGATGGGGTATTTTGGGATTCGAAAAGAGAATTGTCTTGGATTGCGTTTTGCACCTTCTTGAACACTTTTTCAAAAAATGAGAAAGTATAGGCGCTGGAGTATGCGTCTAAATGGAGCCTATTGAGAAGGTTTTTGCGATTAAAATGGGAGGTTTTACATTTTCGAAATCAAAAAAATCGTATTTTTCTTATGTGAATTTTGCCACTTTAGCAAGATTTCTGTTGAACAATCACAATTGAATTGAAAAATAAATATGAGTCTTAAAATCGTTGTGCTTGCTAAGCAAGTACCTGATACACGAAACGTGGGCCCCGATGCCATGACGGAACAGGGAACCATCAATCGTGCCGCATTGCCCGCGGTCTTCAACCCCGAAGACCTGAACGCCTTGGAGCAAGCCCTTCGTTTGAAGGACCAGTTCCCGGGTTCCACCATTTCTGTGCTGACGATGGGTCTCCCGAAGTCTGCC